>CAJYHD010000625.1 GCA_913773715.1 uncultured Sphingobium sp. | reverse complement strand
GTGCTTGGGGCCGGCCATGTCTCTCTCCTTGAAGGTCATGCCGCGACGCTCGTGCGCGGCGGCAGATAAGGCTTCACCAGATACTGGTACATGCCAGCGCCGATCACGCCGCCCAGCAGCGGTCCGGCGATCGGCACCCACCAGTAATTGTCCGGTCCCGGCAACGCGGCGTCGCCCCACCCGGTCAGCCAGCAGAACAGCCGCGGTCCGAAATCGCGCGCCGGATTGATCGGCCAGCCTTCCAGATAGCCGGCCGCCGCGCCGATGCAGGCGACCAGCAGTCCGATGACGAGCGCGCTGGCGTTGGCCATCGGAGCGGAGGTATTGAATTCGTCGGTGATCGCGAAGATGCCGAGCAGCAGAATGCCGGTTAGGATCACCTCGTCCCAAAAGGCGTGGAGCGGCGTGATGTGCGCGCCGGGCGCGGTGAAGAACACGCCGGCGGCACCGCCGCCCGCACGGGTCAGCCCGTGAGTGACGTTGTAGGCGTCGATCACCGGCCCGAACAGCTGATGGACCAGCGCCGCACCGATCATCGCCCCCACCACCTGCGCAACGACATAGGGCAGCACCTTGGCGCGCGGAAAGCCGCGGAACAGCGTCAACGCCAGCGTCACCGCCGGGTTGGCATGCGTGCCCGATACCGCGCCGGTGACGTAGATCGCGATCGTCACCGCCAGCCCCCAGGCGATGCAGACGCCCCAATAGGCGGTGGCATAGGGACTGGGATCGTAGAGGATCAGCATCGCCGCCGCCGAATCGCCCAGCGTGATGATGATCGCCATCGCCAGCGCCTCGGCGATCAATTCGCCCCTCAACGTGGTGCCTGCCATTGCCTGCCGGGTCATGCCGCTCTCTCTCCCACATCGAGTTCGTAGCTCGTGACCGGATTGTCACGCTATTTCGATCGAACGTCAACACTTTCGTTTGAAAGTTCGTATTGGCAGGTGCATATTCGTTTTCAGACATCCCTGCCGGTCGATCCGGCGATGAGGAGGCGATCAGTGGTTTACCAGACAGCATCCACACAAAGTTCACGCGCACGGCACGACGTCGATCTCCTGATCGTCGGCGGCGGCATCAACGGCGTCGGCATCGCCCGCGATGCGGCGGGGCGCGGCCTGTCCGTCGCGCTGGTCGAGAAGGACGATCTCGCCAGCCATACTTCGTCGGC
Organism: uncultured Sphingobium sp.; assembly: GCA_913773715.1. The sequence continues at coordinate 7,526 of CAJYHD010000625.1, read as the reverse complement.
ATCGACCAAGCTGATCCATGGCGGACTGCGATATCTGGAATATTACGAGTTCCGGCTTGTGCGCGAGGCGCTGATTGAACGCGAGCGGTTGTGGGCCATGGCCCCGCACATCATCTGGCCCCTGGAGTTCGTGCTGCCGCAAGGCCAATCGCCGCGTCCGGCCTGGATGGTGCGGCTGGGGCTATTCCTCTACGACCATCTCGGCGGTCGCAAGAAGCTGCCAGCGACCCGCACCGTCTCGCTGGATCGCGATCCGGTCGGCAACGGGCTGAAGCCGGGTTCGCCGCGCGCGTTCGTCTATTCGGATTGCTGGGTGGAAGACAGCCGGCTGGTCGCGCTGAACGCCCGCGACGCGGCGGATCGCGGCGCGACGGTGTTGACGCACACCCGGCTGGCCGCGGCACGCCGCGAGGGTACAGGCTGGATCACCACGATCGAAGATGCGCACGGGACGCGCGATCTGACGGCGCGCGCGATCGTCAATGCCGCGGGGCCATGGGTGGCCGATGTGCTGGGCGACGTGCCCGACGCGCGCCGGGATCGCGGCGTCCGGCTCATCAAGGGCAGCCATATCGTCGTGCCGCGGCTTTACGAGGGTGCCCACGCGTTCATGCTCCAGAACCCCGACCGGCGGATCGTCTTCGCCATTCCCTATCAGGAGCGGTTCACGCTCATCGGGACGACCGACGAGGCATGGGAAGGCGCACCGGGGCGCGCGACGATCGGCCAGGGCGAGATCGATTATCTGCTGGAGACGGTCGCGCGCTATTTCGAGCGGCCGGTCGCGCAGGCCGATATCGCCTGGACCTATTCGGGCATCCGCCCGCTGTACGACGATCATGCCGCCAACGCATCGGCGGTGACGCGCGATTATGTGCTGGATCTGGACGGCAGCACCGATCGCGCGCCGATGCTAAGCATCTTCGGCGGCAAGATCACGACCTATCGCAAGCTTGCCGAGCATGCGATGGGCGAACTCGCGCCCTTCTTTCCCGAAGCGGGCAAGGCGTGGACGGCGGGCGCCGTCCTGCCGGGCGGCGACATGCCGGACGCCGATTTCGATCGCTACGTAACCACGCTCGTGGCGCGCTATCCGGCGATGCCGTCCGCGTTGCTGCGCCGGCTCGCGCGCGCCTACGGCACCTGCACCGAAACCGTGATCGGCGATGCGCAGACCCCCGCTGATCTGGGCGAAGATTTCGGGGCCGGGCTGTACGCGCGGGAGATCGACTATCTGCGCGACCGCGAATGGGCGACCAGCGCGGAGGACATATTGTTCCGCCGCGGCAAGCTGGGCCTGCACGTCGCCGAAGGTACCGCCGAACGGATCGACGCCTATCTGGCGGATCGGCTAGGGTCGGGTGCGAGCAACCGGATGTCGGCTGCATCCTGACGGAGAACATGTGTGGAAACGACCGGTCGCGACGAGCAGGACGTAACCGCGGACGGCATTGTCGCCCGGCACTTCCAGATTCTCGAACTCGCACGCAGCGCCGGGAAAGTCGCGGTGGAGGAACTGGCCGACCGGCTTGGCGTCACGCCGCAGACGATCCGCAAGGATCTGAACATTCTCGCGCGCAAGTCGATGCTGTCGCGCGTCCATGGTGGCGCAGTCGTAACATCGGGTGTCGACAATATCGACTATGTCACCCGCCGCGCCGTCGCTACCGGGGCGAAGGCGGCGATCGGCAGGGCCGCGGCCGCGCTGATCCCCAACGGGGTGTCGCTGTTCATCAACATCGGCACCACGACCGAGGCGGTGGCTAACCACCTCGTCCACCATCGTGACCTGATGGTGATTTCGAACAACCTCAACGTCGTGGATATCCTGGCCGACCGCGACGGAATCGACATGGTCGTGGTCGGCGGCCAGGTCCGTCGCCACGACCGTGCGGTCGTCGGTGCGCTCGCGATGAACTTCATCCGCGCGTTCAAGGTCGATTATGCGCTGATCGGCATCTCCGCGATCGACCCGGACGGCAGCCTGCTGGATTTCGCGGTGGACGAAGTGCAGGTCACGCGAACGATCATCCAGCACGCGCGCAAGGTGATCCTGGTAGCTGATTCGAGCAAGGTCGGGCGTCCCGCGCCGGTGCGTGCCGGCGATCTGCACGACATCGATTATCTGGTGACGGACAATCTGGTCGGTCCCGCGCTGACCGCGGCGTGCGGGGAAGCGGACGTGAAGGTCATCGAAACGGATGATCGTTGAACATAGCAGCTGGACCACGCTGCAGTCATGACGATGTATCGCCGAACGCACATCGTCGCGATGATATGATTATGGTGACGATAGGGGTCGAAGGCGGACAGCATTGCCGACGCGATGTCGCTTTTCGACAACTCGGCGGGTGTGGCTTGACCGTCGCGCTGCTGCGGCAAGTTCGTGTCGTAGGCGGTCTGGATGCGACCGCCCCCCCGTGCCGCTGCGAGCGTTGCCCATGCGGCATCGGCGGCGCGCGTAGCTTCGCGTACCGCGGTATCGATCTGGAACCGTTCGGCGCGGTATATCGCCTCCGCTTGTGGTACGCGGGAGGATACCAGCGCGCCGGTCAGCAGGGGAACACACGTTACGCAGCGGCGACGGTCGCCAGCATCTCTTCGCATCGGCAAGGTTGACAACGACGCTGGCGCGCTGCGCCTCCAGTTGCGCCACGTCGCTACGGGTGGCCTGACCCAGCCCCCAGCGCGCGCGGATTGCGGACACCCGCGCGTCGAGCCGGTAGATGCCAACCCGCGCGACCTCGACCGCCTGCGGGTTGTAGAGTAGATCGGCATAGGCGGTAACGACACTTTCAATGATGACGCCTCGGTATCGCGTTTGCCGCGCTTCTCGCCGGATACTCGGTGCAGGGCTCTGTTGCAAAAAGCTGGCGGGTCTGAGCGCGGCCGTTGCCCCGATCGGTTTCAGGTGGTGTATACGTTGAACTGTCTCTCGATCAGACGCACTTCTCCCATGATGCCGCCGCCATATTGGAAGATGGCCGCCTGACCTTTGCGAAGGGCGTGCATGACCTCGAATCCCTTGATCGTCGCATAAGCCGTTGTCAAAGTCTTGAATCCGCGCACTGGCTTGATCAGCTGTTTTAGCTTGCCGTGATCAGCTTCGACCACGTTGTCGAGATATTTGACCTGCCGGTGCAGCGTCTCCTCCGGCAGCTTGCCTTCCTTCTTGAGGTCGGCGATCGCCGGACCATAGGTGGGCGCTCTATCGGTGTTGATCTTCAAAGGCTTTTCCCAATCCTTCAACCGTTGAGGGCCTTGCCCAGGGTCACGACTCATTGATCAGAGCCAGAAGATGACGGTGGCGGCGAGGGCGATAGCGGAAAAGAAGACGGTCGGGCATCGATCGTAGCGGGTAGCGACGCGGCGCCAGTCCTTCAGACGACCGAACATAATCTCGATACGGCTCCGGCTTCAGTAGCGGCGCTTGTCATATTTGACGGGGATGATCAGGGATTTTCGCCCCGGAATGCAAGGCGTTATGCCCTTTGCCTGAACGGCATCCCTGTACCATTCTGCGTCATAGCCGCGGTCGCCCAGCATCCACTGCGCCTTGGGTAGATCGTCAAGCAGCGCGGCAGCGCCGGTGTAGTCGCTGACCTGGCCCGCGGTCATGAAGAAGCTGAGCGGTCTGCCTTCTGCATCGGTGACGGCGTGCAGCTTCGTATTCATACCGCCTTTGGTGCGACCGATGAGGCGCCCAAGGCCCCCTTTATGGATGGCTCGCCCCTTATCCGAATCGTTGTCATCCTACGACAGCAGGTCGTTTGAGGAAGGAGCAAAGGTCATGGACGTATCGGTTCTGGGAATTGATCTAGGCAAGAACAGCTGCAGCGTGGTTGGGCTGGATGCGACCGGCAAAGTCGTCGTCCGCCGACGGATGCGCCGCGACACGGTCATCACATACGCCGCAGGCCTGCCGGCTTGCGTCGTAGCGATGGAGGCCTGCTGCGGAGCTCATCACATGGGACGGGCGCTGGCACGACAAGGCCATGCCGTTCGGCTGATGTCGCCGGAATATGTCCGTCCATACGTTAAGGCGCAGAAGAACGACGACCGCGACGCTGAGGCAATCGCGGAAGCGGCAACACGGCCGACCGTGCGGTTCGTCGAGTTGAAAACCGAGGAACAACTCGACATGCAAACGCTGCATTGAAGCGTCCCGGATTTCCTGGAGGCTCCCACTTGTGAGTAGGAGCATCGAGAATGAGCAAGACGACAAACAAGTTTTCGCCTGAGGTCCGCGAGCGGGCTGTTCGGATGGTGAGCGAGCACCGGGCGGATCACCGTTCGGAATGGGACGCGCTGGTGTCGATCGCCGGCAAGATCGGCTGCACGGCGGAGACGCTGCGGCGTTGGTGCCGCGACGACGCTGGCCGGCGCGCGGAACCAGCGGCACTGGCCGATGATGACCGTGCCAGATTGAAGTTGCTCGAGCGGGAAGTGAAGGAGCTCCGCCGGGCAAACGAGATCCTTCGGAAGGCGTCGGCATATTTTGCGATGGCGGAGCTCGACCGCCCCGGGCGATGAAGATGGCGTTCACCGACGCTCATCGGGAGGAGTTGGGGATCGAGCCGATCTGCCAGGAACTGGCGGTCGCCCCCTCCTCGTATCATCAACACGCCGCGCGCCTGGCCGATCCGGGCAAACGTTCTCCTCGCGCCCGGCGTGACGACGAGCGGAAGGACCATATCCGGCGCGTCCACGAGGCCAGCTTTGGCCTTTACGGATCGCGCAAGGTGTGGCGGCAGCTGCTGCGCGAGGGCGCCACCATCGCCAAATGCACGGTCGAGCGGCTGATGAAGGCGATGGGGCTGGCCGGTGTCCGGCGTGGCAAGTCCTGCATCACCACGGTTCCGGATCGCAAGGCTCCATGTCCACTCGACAAGGTCAATCGGGAATTCAAGGTCCAGCGCCCGAATGCCTTGTGGGTCGTGGACTTCACCTACGTCCACACCTGGGCGGGGTTCGTCTACGTGGCGTTCGTCATCGATGCGTTCGCCCGCCGGATCGTCGGATGGAAAGTCAGCAGCCGTGCTACCGCCGGCTTCGTGCTGGATGCCCTCGAGCAGGCCATCCATGCCCGGCGTCCCACCGCCGACGATGGTCTCATCCATCATTCCGACAGGGGCTCGCAATACCTCGCCATGAGCTACACCCAGCGCCTGGCAGAGGCAAAACTGGTGCCCTCGGTTGGCAGCGTCGGGGATTCCTACGACAATGCTCTCGCCGAGACGATCAATGGCCTGTTCAAGGCCGAGGTCATCTGGCGGCAGCGCTCATGGCCGAGCCTCGCCGCTGTCGAGATGGCGACGTTGCAGTGGGTGGACTGGTTCAACAACCAACGCCTCTTCGGCCCGATCGGCTACGTCACGCCTGCCGAGGCCGAAGCTGAATACTATGCCGCCCAGCAGGAAACCGCTATCGCGGCGTGACTCAAACCAAACTGCCTCCGGAAAATCCGGGACGCTTCATACCGCATCCGTGACCAGCTTGTCGGTGATCGCACCTCGTTGATGAACCAGATCAGGAGTCTTCTTCTGGAGCGCGGCTACATAGTCCCGCAAGGACGCGCAAAGCTTGCCGTCCGGCTGGGTGAGATGCTCGATGGTGACGAGCCAGTGCTGGGCTCTCGTATCCATCGGCTCGTCAGTGATATGCGCCTGCTCTGGATTGCCCTTGATGACCGGATCGCAGATCTCAATGCCGAGTTTACCGAGGCTGCCCGCTCGGATGAGCGAACGCGGCGCCTCCTGACTATTCCTGGTATCGGCGCGCTGAACGCGACGGCGCTGGTAGCTGCAGTTGGCGACGCTCGAACTTTCGCACGGGGCAGGGATCTTGCCGCCTGGCTTGGGCTCGTGCCGCGTCAAGCAACGACCGGGGGTAAACCGCGATTGCTCGGCATCACCAAGCGCGGAAGCCGCTATCTGCGGAAAAACCTGATCCAGGGTGCCCGGGCATCACTACCGACGATGAGCAAGAGCGACACACGACTCGGCGCCTGGCTGCGCGGCCTTTTGTCGCGTTCCCATCACAACACCGTCGTGGTGGCGCTAGCGGCCAAGATGGCGCGCATCGTCTGGGCGCTCCTGCGTCATGAGCGTACTTACGATCCAGCCGCACAAGCGGCGTGAACGAGATCAGCCGATGCACCTTGCACCGGCTGGATGATGTCTGCGGGAGGTAAGTGAAAGATGGCCTGACAGTCGACCGGTGACCTGGAACCCTATGGCTTAAAATGGCACTCGATGCCGGCCCCTTTATGAGGACCAGGACGCGCGGATCTCCATCTTGGCCAACGACCTCGCGTCGAAAGGCCGGATACGTTTTCGCAGACTGCTCAGAACATCAGACACAAACCGCTTGCCGACGGGGCGAGCCATACGTTTAACCCGCAGGCTGGACGCCGTGCGGTGCGCCTTCAGATAGGTCGCGTCGATCATGATCGTCTTCGGCGTGGCGCTCGCGGCTGCCAGTCCTTCCATTATGCGGAGGAAGACACCCCTTTCGCCCCATCGCTTCCACCCGTTGTAGAGCGTCTTGTGTGGGCCATACTCCCGAGGGGCATCGCACCAACGCAGCCCGTTGCGGTTGACGAAAACGATGCCGCTCAACACTCGCCGGTCATCAACCCGTGGCTTGCCGTGGCTCTTGGGAAAATACGGTTCGAGCCGCGCCATCTGCTCGTCCGTCAGCCAATACAGGTCGCTCATCCTCTGTCTCCTCACGGAGCCTGAATCAGATCGAGCCGCTCAGATCAATGGGTCCTGACCCCAGGAAGCGCCTGGCGGCTTTCATATTCCGCGTCGCCGACAGGTAAAAGTCGATGGTGTCGCCCTCCTTGTCGACCGCTCGATAGAGGTAGGCCCATTTGCCTTTGACCTTGATGTACGTCTCGTCGACGCGCCAGCTTCGTGAAAGCCCCGGCCGCTTCCAGTACCAGCGCAAACGCTTCTCGATCTCGGGCGCATAGTGCTGAACCCAGCGGTACAGCGTTGTGTGATCGACACTGACGCCCCGTTCCTCCAATATTTCCTCAAGGTTCCGGTAGCTGATGCCGTATTTGCAATACCAACGAACGCCCCAGAGAATGATCTCACCCCTAAAATGCCGCCATTTGAAATCGTTCACGCCCGCTCCGCCTCCAGCTCAAAGCCGCCAGATCGGCATCACGCCAATTTTTGCAACAGAGCCCCGATAAGCGCTTCTTCCTCGATACCGCGGGTTGCACGGGCGTAGCGCTGCCGCTTGACCCGGTCGATTATGCCGAGGTTTTGTCGATCCTGCTCGACAACGCCGGCAAACCCGTTTCGTGGCATCAGACGAAACAAGGGCCGCAAAATCGAGCGCTTCCTGAGTGAGGACGAAATGGCGCGGCTCGGGAAGGCGCTGGCTGACGCTCGTGATAAGAAGCCGTTGGAGGTCGCGGTCATATCGCTGCTGGCGCTGACGGGCTGCCGGCGCGGCGAAATTCTCAATCTGACTTGGGGCGAAGTTCAAGGGCGGAAGCTGAAGCTGAC
>CAJYHD010000624.1 GCA_913773715.1 uncultured Sphingobium sp. | reverse complement strand
CGCCCCCCCGGTGATGGTGGCGATGGTGCAGACGCCCGCCGACTTGCCCTCCGCGCCGCAGAAGGCGCCGGAAAGCCCAGCCGCGGCGCAGATCCGCAGCGACATCGCGGTCATCCGTGAAGCGCATGCCGCCGACAATGTCGAGAAGCTGGAGCGACCCAAGCCCAAGACCCCGGTTCAACAGGCCAAGGTCGATGCGGATGTAACGAAGCCCAACCCGATCGCAAAGAAGGCGGAGCGGATGGCGATGCTCGACGCGAAATTGCTGGACGACAGCACGCTCGGGGATCTGAGCGCCAAGGCTGCGCGCGAACGGCGGAAGGGGACGCACTGATGGCGACGATCATCGTCCAGCCCGGAGGCGCGCGTGCAGAGCGGCAGCGCGTTAATCTGACGGCGATCGCGCATAATCGGCTCATGCTGCTGCTGATCCTGTTCATCGGCATCACCAGCGTCGTCATTCTGCGGCTGCTGTGGATCGGCATCTTTGCGCATGGCGCAGGCAGCGGCGATTCGCTGTCGCCGTTCCTGCCAGCGCGCGCGGACATCGTCGATCGCAACGGCGTCCCGCTCGCGCGGACGATGGACGCCTATTCGATCGCGGTGCGCCCTTCAAAGCTGATCGGATCGCCCTCCGAACTCGCCCGCAAGTTGCACGAGATTTTTCCCGACGAGCCGGAAGCCGCCTTCTACAAGAAGCTGACGGGTCGCGGCTGGGCCTATCTTCGCCGCCGCGCAATGCCGGAAGAAGTCGCGGCAGTGAACGCGCTGGGCGAGATTGGCATCGAGTTTCCCCGCGAAAAAGAGCGGCTCTATCCCCAGCGTACATTGGCTGCGCATATTCTGGGCTTCGCACCTAATAGCGAAGGCGCCGGCGGTATGGGCGTCGAGGCGGCGTTCAACCAGCAGTTGACCGATTCGGCCTTGCGCAGCCGTCCGTTCGAATTGTCGATCGACAGTCGGGTGCAGGGCGCGCTGGAGAGCGAGCTTTACGCCCAGCTCGTCGCGCAGAAGGCCAAGGGCGCGGGCGGCATCATTCTGGACGCAAAGACCGGCGAAGTCATCGCCATGGCGTCGATCCCTGTGTTCGATCCCAACAAGCTTGAAAATTACGCGGGTAAGCAGTGCAGTGACTCGCCGCTTTGCAATCATATGGTGCAGGCGCGCTATGAATTGGGTTCAGCCTTCAAGCCGCTGACGATCGGCGCGGCAATGGATCATGGCACTGTGACGTCGATGGCAAAACGGTATGACGCAACTGCGCCGCTCGCCGTCGCCGGTTTCCGCATCAAAGACGATCACCCGCTGGGGCGCTGGATCGACGTACCGGAAATCCTGGTCCATAGCTCCAACATCGGCACCGCGCGGATTGCCGATGAAATGGGCGCTGAACCGCTCCAACGTCTGTTCCGCAGCCTCGAATTCGATCAACGCGCCCCGATAGAATTCAACGAACGCGCTGCGGGAATCTGGCCGTCGAGTTGGGGCCGCATCACGACCATGACCGTGTCTTATGGACATGGCATCGCTGTGACGCCACTGCATCTTGCCACGGCTTATGCCGCGCTGGTCAACGGCGGCATGTGGCGGCCCGCAACGGTTCGCAAGCTGAAGTCCGCAGACGTGCCCGAAGGTCGCCGCGTCTATTCCGCGGCGACCAGCGCGCGCATGCGCCAGCTGTTGCGCATGATCGTGGCAGCGGGTACAGGGCGTAGCGCCGACGCCAAGGGTTTCCGGGTGGGCGGCAAGACGGGTTCCGCTGAAAAGCCGCAGGCAGGGCGTTATAACAAGACTTCTCTCGTGACGACTTTTGCCTCGGCCTTTCCCATGGATGATCCCAAATATGTCGTCGTCACGATCATGGACGAAGCGACTGGTGCATTTGGCCTGCGCACGGCGGCCTGGACCGCTGCGCCGGTAGTAAAGCGCGTGGTCGAAAGGGTCGGCCCGATGCTGGGCGTGATGCCGGACGAGCGCCGCGATGTCGACATTTCCGACCTCATGCCGCTGCTGCATGGCGACAAGGAGAAGGAATGATGCGGCTCGGTTCGCTGATCGACGGGCTGGGCATCGACATCTCCAGTGAAGGTGCGAACGTGGGCATCACTGGCTTCGCGATCGACAACCGCAAGGTTGCGCCCGGCACCGTTTTCGGCGCGTTCCGGGGCCAGCGGGTCAATGGCGAAAGTTTCATTGCGGATGCAGTGAAGGCTGGTGCAGTAGCGGTCGTGGCGCTGCCCGAGGCAAAGGTCGAGGGCGCTACGCATATCGCGCATGACAATCCTCGTCAGCTTTTTGCGCAACTGGCTGCCCGATATTTCGCGCCGTTCCCGGATGTGACGGTCGCCGTCACCGGCACCAACGGCAAGACCAGCACGGTCGAATTGACGCGCCAGCTTTGGCGGATGATGGGGCATAAGTCCGCATCGATCGGAACGCTGGGCGTCACGACCTCCGTGGATCAGGTTTCGACGGGGCTGACGACGCCGGACATCGTGACCTTCCTCGCCAACATGTCGGGATTGAAGCGCGAGGGCATCACCCATGCCGCGTTCGAGGCATCAAGCCATGGTCTCGACCAGTACCGGACCGAGGGTCTTCCGGTTTCGGCAGCAGGCTTCACCAACCTGTCGCGCGACCATCTCGACTATCATGGCGACATGGATCGCTATTTCGACGCGAAGATGCGGCTGTTCGATGAGGTCGTGGCTGCGGATGGGACTGCGGTCATCTGGGCTGACGACGAATGGTCCGACAAAGCAATCCAGCGGGCTACGAAGCGGGGGCTTCGTGTGCTGAGCGTCGGGGTGCGGGGGCATGAGCTTCGGCTTGCCAACCGCACCCCGACCCAGTTGGGCCAGACGCTGCACGTCGAGGCTGACGGCAAGCTGCACAAGGTCAATCTTCCCTTAATTGGGGCGTATCAGGCGGCCAATGCACTGACGGCCGCCGGGCTGGTAATTGCGACGGGCGGCGACACCTCCAAGGTGCTCGAACTGCTCGGTCGGGTGCAGCCGGTGCGCGGGCGGCTCGAACGTGCCGTCATCAGCAAGGCGGGTGCGCCCGTCTATGTCGATTATGCCCACACGCCTGACGGCTTGCGCGCCGCAATCGAGGCGCTGCGCCCACACACGCGAGGCAAGCTCATCACCCTGTTCGGCGCGGGCGGTGATCGCGATGCGGGCAAGCGTCCGCAGATGGGCAAGGTCGCCGCAGACCTCTCCGACCATGTCATCGTCACCGACGACAACCCGCGTTCTGAAGAGCCGTCCGCCATCCGCGCCGCCGTGCTGGCTGGTGCTCCCGATGCGCAGGAGATCGCCGGTCGCCGCGCTGCGATCGCCGCCGCTATCGCCATGGCAGGCGCGGACGACATCGTGCTGCTCGCAGGCAAGGGGCATGAGCAGGGCCAGATCATCGGCGATCGCGTGCTGCCCTTCGACGACGTCACCGTGGCGCGGGAGTGTGCCGGGTGAGCGACCTATGGACGTCTGCCGAAATCGCTGAAGCCACGGGCGGCGCCGCGTCGGCGCCGTTCGCCGTTTCAGGCGTCGCCTTCGACAGCCGCGAAGTCGGGCAGGGTGATCTCTTCATCGCAATGATGGGCGAGGCGACGGACGGCCATCATTTCATCGATAAGGCGTTCGGGCAGGGCGCTGCCGGGGCGATCGTCAGCAAGCCGGTCGATCATCCCCATGTGCTGGTGCCCGATAGCGCCGCCGCTTTGGAAGCGTTGGGCCGAGCGTCGCGTTTGCGTACGTCTGCGAAGGTCATCGGCGTGACAGGTTCGGTCGGCAAGACCGGCACCAAGGAAGCGCTGTTCCATGCGTTGGGTCGTGTTCATCCCGGCCAAGTTCATCGCTCGGTCAAGAGCTACAACAATCATGTCGGCGTACCGCTGAGCCTAGCCCGCATGCCGCGCGAAAGCCGCTTCGGCGTGTTCGAGATGGGCATGAATCATGCGGGCGAACTGGCGGCGCTCACCCGTCAGGTGCGTCCCCATGTCGCGATCGTCACGGCCATCGCGCCCGCGCATATCGAGTTTTTCGGCACCGAGGAAAAGATCGCGCAGGCAAAGGCCGAGATTTTCGAGGGACTGGAACCGGGTGGAACTGCGATCATCCCTTATGACAGCCCGCATGTCGCGACGCTCTATGCCAAAGCGGAACAGCATGCAGGGCGCATCCTGACTTTCGGCATGAGCGATGAGGCGGATGTCTTCGCGCGGGAAACGGTGCCTGCCGCCAATGGCGGAACGCTCGTCACCGCGCGCCTTCCAGATGCCGAACTCTGCTTCACCATCGCTGCTCCGGGCGAGCATTGGGTGTCGAACGCTCTGGCCGTTCTGGCGGCGGTCGCGGCGGTCGAAGGCGATCTTGCGGCGGCAGGGCTGGCGCTGGCGGAGTTGCCGGGTCTTCCGGGTCGGGGCCAGCGCCGCTCGCTGCCTGTGGATGGCGGCAAGGTGCTACTGATCGACGAAAGCTACAACGCCAATCCGCTTTCGATGGCGGCCACTTTACGTCAGCTGGGTAAGGAAGATGCGCAACGCCGCGTTGCCGTGCTGGGCGGTATGCGCGAACTGGGCGATCAAAGCGCGGGCCTGCATGCAGGTCTCGCTGCGCCGATCCGCGACAATGGCGTCGACCACGCGATCCTGGTCGGCGTGGAAATGAAACCGCTCGCGGAAGCTCTTTCCGGCGACATCGCCGTCACCCATGTGTCGGACGCCGCAGCGGCGACCGCGCTTATCAAGAACGACATGCGCGCGGGCGACGCGATACTGGTCAAGGGATCGAACGGCATCGGCCTGTCCCGGCTGGTGTCCGCGCTGGCTGAACAGGTCCGCGCCGGAGACCAAGACTGATGCTGTACTGGCTGGCGGAGACGCTGAATTTTTCCGGGGTTTTCAATCTCATCCGCTATCTGTCGTTTCGCGCAGGCGCATCGATCGCGACGGCGCTGCTGATCGGCTTGGTGATCGGGCCGAAGTTCATCGGCTGGCTGCGTGTGCGGCAGGGCAAGGGTCAGCCGATCCGCGATGACGGCCCGCAAAGCCACCTTGCCAAGCGCGGCACGCCGACCATGGGCGGCCTCATGATCCTGACCTCCATGGTCGCGTCGGTACTGCTGTGGATGGATCTGTCATCCATCTACGTCTGGGCCTGCCTGTTCGTAACGCTCGGTTTTGGCGCAATCGGTTTTCTCGACGATTATGACAAGGTGACCAAGGCAAGCCACAAGGGGCTATCAGGCAAGGCGCGGTTGCTCGCCGAGTTCCTGATCGCGGGCGTCGCTGCTTGGATGATCGTCCACAGCCATGGCAACACAGCGCTCTATGTGCCCTTCTACAACGGCCCTGCGATCGAGCTTGGCCCCTTCTACTTCTGCTTTGCGGCCTTCGTGATCGTCGCATTCGGTAACGCGGTCAATCTGACAGATGGCCTTGACGGCCTTGCGACCATGCCGGTCATCATCGCCAGCCTCGCCTTCCTGCTGATCGTCTATCTGGTGGGCCGCGCGGACTTCGCCGAATATCTCGGCATTCCGCATGTGCCAGGCGCGGGCAATCTCGTCATCCTCTGCGGCGCGATCATCGGTGCGGGCCTCGCCTTTCTCTGGTTCAACGCGCCGCCCGCCGCCGTCTTCATGGGCGACACGGGCAGCCTCGCGCTGGGCGGCACGATCGGCGTCATCGCGGTCACCGCGCATCATGAAATCGTGCTCGGCATCATCGGCGGCCTTTTCGTGGTCGAAGCGATGAGCGTCATCATCCAGGTCTTATTCTATAAGCGGACCGGCAAGCGCGTGTTCAAGATGGCACCGATCCATCATCATTTCGAACAGATGGGCTGGGCGGAGGCGACCGTCGTGATCCGCTTCTGGATCGTCGCATTCGTGCTGGCGCTCGCTGGCCTCGCCACGCTGAAGCTGCGGTGATCCGATGATCGTATCATCCGCATTTTCAGGAAAGACCTACGCCGTTCTTGGCCTGGCGCGCTCGGGGCTCGCCACCGTCGAGACGCTGGTGACGAGCGGCGCGCGCGTCGTTGCCTGGGACAGCCGTGAGGAAGCGCGCGCTCTAGTCGAGGGCAAGGCGGAACTTGGCGATCCAATGGAGATCGACCTTACCGGGTTCGACGGCATCGTCGTGTCTCCGGGTGTGCCGCTCAATCGTCACCCGATCGCCATGCGCGCAAAGCTGGCAGGCGTGCCGATCATTGGCGACATCGAACTGTTCGCGCTCGCGCGCCCGACCTTGCCGCCGCACAAGGTGGTCGGCATCACTGGCACCAACGGCAAGTCGACGACGACAGCGCTGATCCATCACATCATCAAACAGGCCGGCTTGCAGACCGTCATGGGCGGCAATATCGGCCTGCCGATTCTCAGCCAGCCGCCGCTTGAACCAAACCTCAAGGGGGCCGGCGTCTATGTGCTGGAACTGTCCAGCTACCAGATCGACCTGACGCACAGCCTCGATTGCGATGTTGCGGTGCTGCTCAACATCACCCCCGATCATCTCGATCGCTATGACGGCTTCGAGGGCTATGTCGCATCCAAGGCGCGGCTGTTTACGATGCAATCCGCCGCGCATGTTGCCGTGATCGCGGCGGAAGATGCGCCAAGTCGGGAAATCGTGGCCAGCCTGTCCAGCAAACATGTGGTGGAGGTCGCTGCGGGTGATATCGATCGAACCAAGCAGTTGACTTGGCCTTCGCTCCAAGGGCCACATAATGCGCAGAACGCTGCTGTCGCAATCGCCGCGGCAAAAGCACTCGGCATTGACGATGCCACGCTTGCCGACGCCCTCGCTAGCTACGCCTCGCTTCCTCACCGCATGCAGCGAGTACGCGAGTTGAACGGCGTCCTCTACGTCAACGACAGCAAGGCGACCAATCCCGCTTCCACTGCCCCGGCGCTCGCCGCATGGCCTGCGCAGGATGGCAATCCGCGCATCCACTGGATCGTCGGCGGCCTTGCCAAGACGGACAATCTCGACGAATGCGCGCCGCACTTCAGCAATGTCGCGCATGCCTACACCATCGGCGAAGCGGGGCATATGTTCGCCGATCTGCTGCGTGGCTCTATGGCGGTGGATGACAGCGAGATGCTAAGCGCCGCCGTCCGCCGTGCCGCGCGGATTGCGCAGCCGGGGGATGTGGTGCTGCTGTCGCCAGCCTGCGCCAGCTTCGATCAATTCCGCGATTTCGAGGCGCGGGGCGACGCTTTCGCCGCCGCCGTCAACGCTCTGGAATAAGGCATCTCCACGCCGGGGGGCATGGCATGAACAGGGAAGGATCAGGGATGTTCAGGGCTGGCGAACTGGTGAAGGGTTTCAAGACCCGCACTGTCCCGCGTGAGCGCACCGCGCTCGCCATCTGGTTCTGGGAAATAGACCGCGTCCTTTTGTCGCTGATCGTCACGCTGATGGCGATCGGCCTCGTCGCCGTTGCCGCCGCATCGCCCGTTGCGGCTATCGATCGATCCACGGCACAGGTGGCGGTCAATCCGCTGATCTATTTCTATCGACAATTGATGTGGGTGTTCCTCGGCCTGCCGATCATGCTCATCATCTCGATGTTGCCACGGCCGCAGGCGCGTCGGCTGGCGATCGGACTTGGCATCTTCTTCTTCGTCATGCTGCTATGCGTGCCAATCCTCGGCAGCACGGTAAACGGCGCCAAGCGCTGGATCGATCTGCCGGGCTTTCGCTTCCAGCCATCGGAGTTCCTGAAGCCTGCATTCGTTGTCACGATCGCTTGGCTGCTGTCTTTGCGTGCAAAGGATGCAACGCTGCCGGTCGTGCCGCTGACGCTTGTGCTGACCGCGCTCGTTTCGCTGATCCTCATGAGACAGCCTGACTTTGGGCAGACGGTGATCTTCTGCGCCTGCTGGGGTGCTTTGCTGCTGCTTTCGGGCGTATCGATGCGCGTCATCGGCGGCTTCGGCGCGATGGGTCTGGTCGGCCTCGTCGGTGTTTATATGTTCTACGAAAATGGTCGGCAGCGTGTGAATGACTTCCTCGGCATCGGTGTGCAGCTCGATACTGGCCCGGACCAGACCGACCTGGCCTTCCGCACCATCACCCATGGAGGTTTCACCGGCGTTGGACCGGGCGGGGGACAAAACAAGTTCCGCCTGCCCGAAGCGCACACCGACTATATCTTTTCGGTCATCGGCGAGGAGTTCGGCCTGCTCGCCTGCATCGCCATCGCATGCGTCTATGTCGCCATCGTTGTGCGCGTGCTGCTGCGCCTGCTGGACGAGGAGGACAACTTCACGATCCTAGCCGCAGCGGGCCTTACGACCCAGTTCGGGTTGCAGGCGATCATCAACATGGGCGTCAATGCGCAGATATTTCCGTCGAAGGGCATGACGCTGCCCTTTATCAGCTACGGTGGGTCGTCGATGGTCGCTTTGTCGATCGGGATGGGCTTGCTCCTGGCGTTCACCCGGCGCAACCCGTTCCTGATGCGTAGTCCTTA
>CAJYHD010000623.1 GCA_913773715.1 uncultured Sphingobium sp. | reverse complement strand
GTTTTGTCGCCGATCGTCACCGCGACCACGTCCAGGATCACGCAGTTGAAGTTCAGGAAAACGCCCGCGCCCAGCGAGATGTTGTAGCCATAATCGCAGTGGAAGGGCGGCCGGATCGTCACCCCCTCACCCACTTCGCCCATCGCTTCGCGCAACAGCGCATCGCGCTCAGGCGGGCGAGACGCGTTGAAGCGCTGCATCCAGTCCGCGATCGCCACCTGATCGGCGACGATTTCGGGATCGCTGGCGTGATAGGGTTCGCCCGCGATCATCCGCTGCTTCATCGTGCGCACAGTCATCGAAAACTCCTTCGCGCGAAGCTGTGGCAGCGCCCGGCTCCCGAAACAAGCGCCGGTTGACTTGTCCGCGTGGCCCCGCGACATGGATTGTCATGACCGTGGCACCAGACGCCCCCATCCTCTTCTTCGATTCCGGCGTCGGCGGCCTTTCGATCCTCGGCCCCGCACAGCGCGCCCTGCCCACGGCGCCCGTCGTCTATGCTGCCGACAGTGCAGGCTTTCCCTATGGCACGAAGAGCGAGGCGGAAATCGCTGCACGCGTTCCCGCCCTGCTCGGGCGCCTGGTCGAGCGGTACCGCCCGCGCCTAGCCGTCATCGCCTGCAACACCGCCTCCACCATCGCGCTTCAGCATGTGCGCGCGGCGCTCGACATTCCGGTCGTCGGCACTGTGCCTGCGATCAAGCCCGCCGCCCTCGCCAGCAAGAGCCGCGTCTTCGGCGTCCTCGGCACCGACGCCACCGTGCGCCAACCCTATGTCGATCGGCTGACGGCGGAGCATGGCGCGGACTGCACCGTCCTGCGCCATGGCAGCGCCGCGCTGGTGCAACTCGCCGAAGCCAGGTTGCGCGGAGAGACGCTCGATCCTCAGATAGCCCGCACCGCGCTCGCCGGCCTGATCGACCAGCCGCGGGGGGCGGAAATGGATATCGTCGTCCTCGCCTGCACCCATTTCCCGCTGGTGGAGGCGGAACTCGCCGCCGCCGCGCCGCAACCGCTGACCTTCGTCCATGGCGGCGAAGGGATCGCGCGGCGCATCGCCTATCTGACGCAGGGGCAGGATTGGCCCGCCGGCCCGCAACCCGGCACCGCAGTTTTCACCCGTCTGGATGCGCGTGTCGAAGCTCTACGCCCCGCGCTCGCCAGCTACGGCCTCACCCGCATTGAAGCGCTCTGACCCATGGGCCATTTGTCCAATTGTGAAACCCCTTTGTAACTGTAATTGGCAATTCCATCCATGGTTGCGAGCGGTTAGCGCTGGCAATCGATGATCCATGCGGATAAATGCTGCTGCAAGGGCAGAGGATGACGCGGTCGAGGAAAATAGCCGCGCGGAATACGGGAAGACGAGCGTAGTGAACTACAAGCATATCTTTTCGCAAGCGATCGACCGGCTGCACAGCGAGGGTCGCTACCGGGTGTTCATCGATATCCTACGCAACAAGGGCGCCTTCCCCAACGCCCGCTGCTTCCACGGCCACAATGGTCCCAAGCCCATCGCCGTCTGGTGCTCCAACGACTATCTTGCCATGGGCCAGCATCCCAAGGTGATCGCCGCGATGGAAGAGGCGCTGCACGATGTCGGCGCAGGCTCCGGCGGCACGCGCAACATCGGCGGCAACACCCATTATCATGTCGATCTGGAGGGTGAGCTCGCCGATCTGCATAGCAAGGAAGGCGCGCTGCTCTTCACTTCGGGCTATGTTTCGAACGAAGCGACGCTCTCCACGCTCGCCAAGCTGCTGCCCGGCTGCATTATCTTTTCCGACGAACTCAACCACGCCAGCATGATCGCAGGCATACGCAATTCTGGCTGCGAAAAGCGCGTCTTCCGTCACAATGACGTCGATCATCTGCGCGAATTGCTCGCCGCCGAAGACCCCGAAGCGCCCAAGCTGATCGCGTTCGAAAGCGTCTATTCGATGGACGGCGACATCGCGCCGATCGCCGCCATCTGCGATCTGGCCGACGAATATAACGCGCTCACCTATTGCGACGAAGTCCACGCGGTCGGCATGTACGGTCCGCGCGGCGGCGGCATTTCGGAACGCGACGAAGTGGCGGACCGCATCACCATCATCGAAGGCACGCTGGGCAAGGCGTTCGGCGTCATGGGTGGCTATATCGCCGCTGACCAGATGATCATCGACGTGATCCGCAGCTATGCGCCCGGCTTCATCTTCACCACTTCGCTTTCCCCGGTGCTCGTCGCGGGCGTGCTGGCAAGCGTGCGTCACCTCAAGGGATCGAACGAGGAGCGGGAGGGGCAGCAGGCGTCCGCCGCGCTCTTGAAGCGCCTCATGGCAGATGCGGGCCTGCCGGTTATGCCGTCCGTCACGCACATCGTCCCGCTGATGGTCGGCGATCCCGTCAAGGCCAAGCGGATCAGCGACATATTGCTCGCCGAATATGGCGCCTATGTGCAGCCCATCAACTATCCCACCGTCCCGCGCGGCACCGAACGTCTCCGCTTCACCCCCGGCCCCGCGCATACCGAAGCGATGATGCGCGAACTGGTCGAGGCGCTGGTGGAAATCTGGGATCGTCTCGACCTGGAACTGGCGGAGCGGGAAGCCGCCTGATTTTCACGTGTGGTTTGATGATATCGCGCTAAATCTTTAATTCCAGATGTTGCTCGATTAAAGGCGACATAGCGGCCCCCCTCTGCTAGAAGGGCCTTATCGCACGAAACCAGCCCGCAAGCCTTCGTGCCGACCGAGAGACCATACGCGCTCCCGCTTGCCAGCAGGAGTACCGTCCATGGACGATCTCAACCATCTTCTCCATTGCGAACAGGTTGCGCTTCTTCAGGAACAGACCGAAGCCTGCGCCGTCTCGCGCGCCGCGCATCGCTCGGTCGCCGACGGCTATGGCCGCCGCATCCGCGAACATTGGTATCCATACCGCTCGGGCGCGATCCGCAGCAATCTGGCCTATGCGCCCTATCCCTTCGGCGGCGGGGGGCTTGGTCGATGAGCCGCGCCATCAACAGCACAGCCTCGGTCGCCGAAATACAGGCCCTGTGCGACAAACATGCGTTTCGCGTCTCGACCATCGAACCACTTTTATCGGGTGGCTCGCGCGTGGTCCTGCTCGATGGTCGTGATGCGGACAGCTTACGCGCCGTCCTGAAGACAAAGGTCATTGTCGGGCAGGTCAGCCGCTCGCCAGCGCACGTCTCGCGCCATCCTGCCTCGTTCGCACGAGCGCCGCGATGACGGAACTTGCGCGCTTGCAAAACCGGATGTCGACCGAACAGCAAATGGCAAAGCAGGAAAGCTGCCATATTCAGCGAGAGGCGCATGAGGATCAGGTCAGGGCCTATGCCAAGCTGATCGCCATCTCCGAACGGGAGCGCCTGGGCTCGCTGCTTCGCAGAGCTGGATGACCCTGCTGTCCTATGCGCCGTCGCGATCCTATGATGGTGCCGGTTGCTTTCCGATAGGATCTACCTCGGACAACTTTATTACAGGAAATGCGGGAAACGTGCGAAGTTAAGCGATCGCGCGCCCCGCTTCCCCTCGCCCCCGCGCTTCGCTAAAGCCTGCGCATGATCGATGATGCCGCGCCTGCCGCCCAAAGCTGGAAAGTGACCCTCCCCTGCACCCGTGCCGAGGCCGAAGCGCTGGACGGGGACATCGCCGCCTTCGCGCTGATGGACCGGCCTCCGGTGCTCATGACCAG
>CAJYHD010000622.1 GCA_913773715.1 uncultured Sphingobium sp. | reverse complement strand
TCCGCTCAACCGCCTCGGCGATGCGGCGGATGTGGCAAAGATCTATCTCTTCCTCGCCTCCGATCTCTCGTCCTACGTCACGGGCGCGACGATCGACGTCAACGGCGGCATGCTGATCCACTAATCAGAACGGAGCCCCGCAGGGGCCCAACCCATCAGATCGCAGGGCCCGGACAGAATGGGAGCCGTCCGGCCCAGACTGCGACTTAGGCTAACGGGAGGATTTCCATGACCATTCACATCACGCGCCGTACGCTCATGGCGGGACTGGGCGCGACGCTTTCCGCACCGGCTCTTCTGAGTCTTCCGACGCGCGCCAGTGCCGCGACGGTTCTGACGCTTGGCCACGGGGCTGCACCCGGCAATCCGCGAACGCTGGCTGCCGCAAGATTCGCCGAACTCGTGAAGGAAAAGACGAACGGGCGGATCACCATCAATGTCGCCGGCTCCGAGACGTTGGGGTCCGACGCTGCCATGCTCACCAGCCTTCGCACCGGGGCGCTTGACATGACGGCCAACAGCCAGGGCCCCGTCTCGGCGATCGTTCCCGAGATCGCCGTCCTCGGCCTGCCGTTCCTGTTCGAGACCACCGACAAGGCGATCGCAATCCTGAACGGTCCCGTCGGAGAGGCTCTCGCGGCCAAGTTCAAGGCGGTCGGCATCGTGCCGCTCGGCTATTGGAACAACGGCATCCGGCACCTGACGAATTCCAAGCGCGAGGTCACGAAGCCTAGCGACGTCTCGGGCCTGAAAATCCGCACGCCCGCCGATCCGATGACGATCGACATCTTCCAAGCTCTCGGCGCCTCGACCGAGCAGATCGCCTTCGGAGAACTCTATGTCGCGCTCCAGCAGGGCGTTGTGGACGGGCAGGAGAACCCGCTCGTCAACATCGCCAGCTCCAAGCTCTACGAGGTCAACAAGTTCATCGCGCTGACCGCGCACAAGTGGGAATCGACACCATTCCTGATGTCGCAGATCGCGATGGCCCGCATCGGCGGCGACCTCGACGCGGTGCAGGCCGCCGCTGCGGAAGCGGGGAAAATGCAGATCGAACTGTCGGAGAAGGCCGCGAGCGAAGCACTTGTCAAATTCAAGGCCGACAAGGCGCTTGTCGTGACCGAAGTCGATCGAGCTGCCTTCGTCGAGGCGACGAAATCGGTCGTCGACATCTGGAAGAAGAAAGACTTCGGCGCTTTCGTCAGTCAGGTAGAGGAAGCGGCGCGCGGATGACCTCCCCCCCGGATCCGGCCGCCCACCCGAGCGGGCCTTTGCGCCCGCTCGGGGTCTCTTTTGTGCTCGCCAACGGAATCGACGCGCTCGTCGGTCAGTTCTCCAAAGCCGTCGTGATCGGGTCGGGTGTGCTGCTGACGGCCGTCATGACGGCGAATGTCGTGGCGCGCTACGTCCTCTCGTCCGGTGGATTCCGCTGGGCGCAGGAACTGCCCACCCTCATCTTTCCCTTCTTCATCGTCGCGGGGATCATACTTGCCGCGCAAGGCGGGCTCCACATGGCCGTGGAGTGGCTTTACGACCGCTTCGCAGCGCGCGGTAAGGCGATGCTGTTCGTCTTCAGCCATGTCTGCGTCATCGCGAGCTTCCTGACGCTCGCCTGGCAGGCGCGCGTCGTCGCTGCGATCGCGGGCGTCGAGCATAGCCCCATCCTCGGCCTGCCCAACAGCATCGGCTATTATGTCGTCTCGGTCGGCGCACTGCTCGTCGCCGTGGTGACGGCCACCGCCACGTTTCGCGTGGCCCGCCTCGGCAGGGACGCCCGTCCACAGACCAGCGCGGAGGAACTGCCGCTATGACACTCGTCATGATCGGAGTGTTCCTCGTCACCATGCTGCTCGCCATTCCGGTCGGCTACGGCCTCATCATTGCGGCGGGCGCGGCCATTCTCTCGCACGGCTATCTGCCGCTGTCGCTCGTCGCGCAACAGGTCTACGATCAGACCCAATCCTTCCCGATGTTGGCCCTGCCTTTCTTCATGCTGGCCGGCACGCTGATGCTCGGCGGCAAACTCGGGAACCAGCTTCTCGAACTTGCCAGTCACGTCATGCAGCGCTGGCGGGGCGGGGCGCTTTCGACCACGGTCGTCTCCTCCGTCGTCTTCGGCGGTGTATCGGGCTCGGCTGTCGCCAACGCCTCGGCGCTCGGTTCCGTTCTGATTCCCTGGCAGAAGCGGCAGGGCTACCCGGCGCCGCTTTGCGCCGCCAACAACGCGACCTCGGCAGTGATCGACGTCCTGATCCCGCCCTCGATCCCGATGATCCTCTACGCCCTGGTCAGCGGCGTGTCGGTCGCCGACCTCTTTGTCGCCGGCATCCTGCCAGGCATCCTGATGGCGGCCGGTTTCATCGGCGTGTGCTGGTATGTCTCCTGGAGGCGCGGCTACGCGGTCGAGAAGAGCAGCATTCGAAAGCGCGAGCTGGCGCGGCTCGGCCTCAAGAGCTTTCCCGCCATTCTGCTGCCGATCCTCATCATTCTCGGCCTGCGCTTCGGCTTCGCGACGCCGACGGAAGTAGCGGTGCTTTCGGTGGTCTATTCGCTGGTCCTCAGCCTCTTGTTCTACCGCGACCTTACCCTGAAGCGCTTCTGCGACAACATGGTGGAAGCGGGGGTGGCGACCGGCGTTGTGATGCTGGTCATCATGGGCTCGGCCGCCGTCGGCTGGATCTTGACCTTCGATCAGGTGCCGCAGACCTTCGCGGCCTGGGTGTCGGCCAACGTTTCCAACCCGATTCTGATCATCTTGATGATGAACGTCCTGATGCTGATCGTCGGCATGCCGCTCGATCTGCCTCCGTCGATCCTGCTTCTGGGACCGATCTTCGTACCACTGGCCATGACCATCGGGCTGGATCCGGTACAGCTCGGCCTGATGATGGTGATCAATCTCGGCATCGGCCTCTACACCCCGCCGATCGGGACAACGCTCTTCATCTCGTCTTCGATAGCCAAGGCGCCGCTGGGCGCGACGACAAGAGAGCTTTGGCCGTTCTTCGCCATGGCCATGCTGCTGCTCTTTGCCGTCAGCTACATCCCGGCGCTCACCCTCTATTAAAGAACCCGGCGGACATGCCGCCCCGATTCCGCGACGGTTCCATCGATCCTTCGGGACCGCCGCTTCCGGTTGCCCAGAGAGACCCCATGCAGAGATTCATCAACGATCCCGACAATGTCGTGGACGACACCGTTCGTGGCTTCGTGAAGGCCCATCGCGACCTCGTGCGTCTGTCGGAGGCGAACCAGCGCGTCGTGGTCTCGACGCACGCACCGCAGACGGGGCGGGTCGGCGTCGTCACCGGTGGTGGTTCGGGCCACGAGCCGGCCTTCATAGGCTATACTGGCATCGGGATGGTCGATGCGGTAGCGGTGGGCGAGCTTTTCTCCTCGCCGACCGCCAAGAGCTTCCATGACGCGATCAAGGAAGCCAACGGCGGCGCTGGCGTCGTCTGCC
>CAJYHD010000621.1 GCA_913773715.1 uncultured Sphingobium sp. | reverse complement strand
GGCATGTCGGCAGCGGCGGCGGTGTTGCTGACCGGTTATGCGGTGTGGGCACTGGCTTGAGGTTGTAGCGGGCCGGCGTCGCATATGTCGTTCCACTCGCCGCTTTGATCCAAGGGTGTGAGGCTTGCATCATGTCGCAGGACTTTCCTTCGGCCGACTGGCGGAGCTTCGAACGCTTCTCCTTTGGCGATACTCCCGCCCTCGCCGATGCGCTGCTCGATCTTGTGCTGTGCGGCAGGAAAACGGCGACCTGTTGGGCGGCTGCCGATGGGCAGCAGACCGAGCCCGGACGGCGATCGGTTGTCTGCGACGGTAGTGGCCAGCCGCGTGCGATCGTTGAGACGGTCAGCCTTGCCATGATCCCGTTCAACGCAGTCCCGGAAGACTTTGCCCGCAAGGAAGGCGAAGGGGACGGCAGCCTCGCATATTGGCGACAGGAGCACCGACGCTTTTTCGAGGGGCTTGGCCTCTATTCCGAAACGATGAACCTTTGGTGCGAGGAATTCAAAGTCGTCCATGTGTTTCCGGCCGGCTGACAGCGACCCCAGCGCGTTGATCCGGTTCGGTCAGGCCTTCGAGTCGTCCGATCTCTACGATACGCCACCGCACAACATGGCTTGCCGCCGGTAAGGTTGATCGTTAAACCTAGCCCTATTCCGCAATCAAGGTCGCACGAACGGCCACGACCCGGAAGCGATAGGGAGAGGATACGGCATGTCATCCGTGAAGCGGTTTCGCCTGCTCAGCCTGGCCGGCTCGGCCATTTTTCTGACCGCCACCCCGGCGCTGGCGCAAACTCCGCCGCCGACGGCTCCGGACGGTGCGGTACAGGATGCGGCGAGCGCAGGTGAAGACGGGGAGATCATCGTCACGGGCCTGCGCGAAAGTCTGCGCCGCGCAACCGATATCAAGCGCAACGCCGACAATATCCTCGACTCGATCGTCGCCGACGATATCGGCAAGCTGCCCGACCAGAATATCGCCGAGGCGATCCAGCGCATCCCCGGCGTCACCATTTCGCGCGACAATGGCGAGGGGCAGTTCATCACCGTGCGCGGGCTGGGGCCGGCGTTCAGCACCGCGCTGTATAACGGCCGCATCCTTGCGACCGAAAATCAGGGGCGCGAGTTCAGCTTCGACATCCTGCCCGCCGAGCTCATCAACCGGGTGGATGTGTCCAAGACGCCGACCGCATCGCAGATCGAGGGCGGGATCGCCTCAACGGTCGATATGTACACCGCGCGCCCGTTCGACTTCAAGGATGGCAAGGTCGCGCTGTCGGCACAGGCCAATCATGACAAGCTGCGCGGGCAATTCTCGCCGCAGTTTTCCGGGCTGGTCAGCAAGACCTTTGGCGGCGGCGACTTCGGCATTCTCGGCGCGTTCTCCTATATCGACCGCAAGATCGAGGGGAAACGCATCTTTACCGACGGGTGGGAAGCGAACCAGAATCTCGATCTGAACAAGGACGGCACGCCCGAGTTTCGCGGCGTTTCCATCCCGACCTATGTCGAATGGGGCACCAACCGGACCAACCGCAAGCGCATCTCGGGCCTGCTGACCGCGCAGTGGCGGGCAAGCGACGCACTGCTGCTGACGCTCGATGGCCTGTACTCAAAGCTGGACGTGAACGACGATAACAAGGTGTTCTTCGTCTATGGCGGGCCCGGCGACGTGACCGCCGCGACCGTCGACCAGAACAACACCGTCACCAGCTATACCGGTATCGCGTCCGGACCGATGTTCACCAACCAGATCCGCCCGCGCCTTGCGACCACCTATCAGGCGGGTGCCAATCTGGCGTGGACGCCCTCCGACCGGCTGACCGGTACGCTCGATTTCTCCTGGTCGAAGGCGAAGGACGATACCGGCGGCAACCAGGCGTGGTTCGAGAGCAACCTGGCGACGCCCAGCTATTCGCCCGCCGCAGTCAAGTTCGCGATCGGGCCGAGCGGGATGCCGGTCTATACCGGCCTCGGCAACATCCTCGACACGTCGAATGCGAAGGCCGGGTTCCTGACCTACGAAGGCGTCAGCGTCGCGGACGAAATCTATCAGGTCAATTCGAACCTGAGATGGAATGTCGACAGCGGTATCGTCCGTCGGATTTCGGGGGGCGTGAATTATTCCGACCGCAAGAAATCGCGCTTTTCGTTCAAGACGCCCGATGCGCTGCAGTGCCTGTATTGCGGGGCGGGGGTGTCGATCCCGTCGAGCGTGTTCACCGGCACGGCCGATGCGACCAACTTCCTCGGCACCGGCATGTTCGACAGCGCCTATCCGACCTATTCCGCTGCCGATCTTGCCAAATATCTGCTGAGCGATGCGGCGATCAACCAGCTGGCCAATCCGGCGGCGGCGCGCGCGGCGCTGGCGGCCAATGGCGGCGGCTTCGGCGTCATTCCGGTACCGGGCAATAGCGGGTCGGCGCAGGAACGCACCATCGGCGGCTATGTCGAGGCGTCGTTCGGTGGCGACTTTGGATCGCGGGCATGGAGCGGCAATATCGGCCTGCGCTATACCCGCACCGACGTTACGTCGCGCGGAGTGGGACAGGAAATTCTCGACATCACCACGCCGCAGGGTGGGGGCGATCCGATAGTGAACCTGTCGAATCCGCAGCCCATCACCGCCAAGGGGTCGTACAGCCAGTTCCTGCCCAGTGCGAATTTCAAGCTGGATGTGGCGCAGGACCTCGTGTTCCAGGCGGCGGTCGCCAAGACGCTGACCCGTGCGACGCTCAGCGACCTGCTGCTCATCCGCAACATCAACCCGCGTCCGCGCGAACGGGCGATCACCGATGGCAATCCGGGCCTCGAACCAATGATCGGGTGGAATTACGATGCGGCTTTGACCTGGTATCTCGACCGCTCCAGCTATCTGAGCGTCGCTTTGTTCGCCAAGGATTTGAGCAACATCTCCGAATCGACGACTACGACGATCCAGGTGCTGGGCCTCGATTTCCGGCGGACGCGACCGGAAAATATCGGCAGTCGCAGCTACAAGGGCATCGAATTTTCGGGGCAGTATACCTTCACCGGGCTGCCCGCGCCGCTGGACGGGCTGGGCGTGCAGGCAAACATTAGCCTGGTCGATCCCGATGCGACGACTTACAACGCCGTCGCCTTTTATGAAAAGGGGCCGCTGCAAGCGCGGATCGCGTATAATTACCGCAATGCGTACCAGCAGACCGAACAGGGCAATCGCGGCCAGCCGGTCAATGTCGATGCCTATGGGATTTGGGATGCGAGCATCAACTATGCGCTGAACGACAGGGTGACGCTGTTCGCGCAGGGGCTCAACCTGTTCAACGAAAAGACGTTTCTCTATTCGATCTATAAGGAGCGGGTGATTTCGTTCGAAACCTATGGCCCGCGCTATGCAATGGGGGTGCGGCTGAACTTCTGATCTGGCCGGACGCGCAGGAATACGGCGCAAACAGCCCCCCAACCGAGATATGACCAGACGCTGATGGTCAGCGGCGACTGGTCTTCTCGCTGCGACCGCCGGGCGCTACCCCGCATAACGCCCGGTGCTTCGAAAGGCGAAGACCTATGTTGATGAACCAGACGATGCGTTGGTTCGGACCGAAGGACCCGGTTCGCCTGCGCGACATTCGCCAAGGCCGGGGCGACCGGCATCGTCACCGCGCTGCATGACGTTCCGAACGGTGCGACATGGGAACCCGACGCGATCGCCGCCCGCCGGGCGATGATCGTCGCGGCCGGTCTGGAGTGGCGGGTGGTCGAAAGCCTGCCGGTCGCCGAGGGGATCAAGACCCGCTCGGCCGACTGTGACCGGCTGATCGACCATCATCGGCAGAGCCTGACCCGTCTGGCGGCGTGCGGCTTTGATGTGGTCACCTATAACTTCATGCCGCTGCTCGACTGAACCCGTACCGAGCTTGGCTGGGAATTGCCCGACGGCGCGCATGCGCTGCGGTTCGACCCAGTGGCGGTCGCGGCATATGACCTGTTCATCCTCTGCCGATCCGGCGCGGAGGCAGATTATCCGGATGCGATGTGCGCTGCGGGCAAGGCGCGCCATGCGGTAATGGATGCCACCGCGCGGGAAACGCTGGAGCGCACGATCCTTGCCGGCCTGCCGGGCAGCGAGGAGGAGGTTCACCTCCGCGCTGTTACTAAGCGCGATCGTAACCTATGCCGGGACCGACGCCGCCCGGCTGCGGGACAATCACGTCGCGCTTCTGGATGCGGTCTGCCCGCTCGCCGATACGCTGGGCATCCGGCTGGTCGTCCATCCCTACGATCCACCGTTCCCGATCTTCGGCCTGCCCCGCGCCGTCAGCACGGAGCCGGACGTCGCCGATCTGTTTGCGCGGGTGCCCCATGCATCGAACGGGTTGTATTTCTGCACCGGATCGTTCGACGTACGTGCCGACAACGACCTGTCGGACATGGTCGGCCGGCTGGGTAGCCGGATCAGTTTCCTGCATCTGCGATCGGTTCGGCGCGAAGCAGGCGGCGCATTTCATGAGGCGGAACATCTGGGCAGCGATGCCGACATGGCGGCGGTTCACCGACT
>CAJYHD010000620.1 GCA_913773715.1 uncultured Sphingobium sp. | reverse complement strand
CGCAGACGACGCGGCCCATCCGGCTGGCGGCGGGTTGCAGCAAGTGGGCGGGCTTGAGTGCGGCAAAGCTGATGCAGGTGCCGAAGCCCGGCACGTCGTTCAGCAACGCACCGGTGTCACTGTCGATGCCGCTTGGCATGTCGACGGCATGACTATGCGTCGCGGCGGCAACAAGCGCGGCGAGCTTGGCGGCAACCTTCCCCTCAACCGGGCGCGACAGGCCAATCCCGAACAGCGCGTCAACAAGCTGGGTCGCTGGCGCGGCGTCTGCGAACGGCTCGATCGGCCCGCCCCAGGCATCGCGGGCGCGCTGGCTGGAAGGCGTGCGGCTTGGTCCCAGCGCCGCGACCCGAACATTGACGCCGCGTTCGCGCAGCCGTCGCGCAATCACATAGCCGTCGCCGCCATTATTGCCCGGCCCGCACAGCACCAGCGTGTCGCGCACACCGCCCGCGCGCCAGATGACCTCCGCCGCAGCGACCCCAGCGCGTTCCATCAGATCATATTCGGGCAGACCCGTGTCGAATAGCGCGTGCTCAGCCGCGCGCATCTGCGCAGCGGTGACGATGGACGTCCCCGCCGTCACTTTGCGCGCTGCTCCATCCGGGCGGGCAGACGATAGCGATTGCCGCCGATGCGCGCCTCTATCCGGCCCTGATCGACGATCTGGATCGCCGCCTGTTCCGATCCGTCCGCCGCCTCCAGCCCGCGCCCGTCGGACAGGATGCGCAAACGGCGGAAACCGCCGTCGGGATGGCGGATCGTCAGCAGATCGCCATCGCGTTCCAAGATACAATCTTTCGACCAGGCATCGTCCGCGCCGATCGCACATTCGAGTTGCGCATCGGGCTTCACCACTTCGCCGAAGGACGTCGTCGGCGTCTGCTTGCATGCTGCGATCGACAGACAGGCCAACAGGATTGCGCCGACCCGGATCATGCAAGACGGCTCATACATTCCAGAATGACGGGTCCGAGCAGTGCGGCAAAGCGGGCCTGCCCCTCCGCGTCCGACACCAGATCCTGCCGCATTTCGACGCCGAGATAGGGGATGCCGTTCGCTTCCGCATGGCGGTTCATCGTCGCGTTGAGCAGCCTGCCCGAATAGGGAAGCTGGTCGCCGACATTCAGCCCGCCCTGCTCCAGCAGCGGGATCGCGATCCGCGCCGCGCGGTCGTCCGCGTTGTAGAGGATACCAATGTCCCACGGCCTTTTCTGCGCCGGGTCGCTGGCGAGATGCGGGGTGAAACTGTGGACCGACAGGATGAAGGGCGAC
Organism: uncultured Sphingobium sp.; assembly: GCA_913773715.1. Next base: position 2,221 of record CAJYHD010000620.1, on the reverse strand, counting down.
GCCATTCGGGCAAGCAGACGCGCGACCTGTTGATGATAGGGATGATGAAAGCGGATCATGCGCTCGGCAAAGTCCGCGTCGCGATTGCCGGGTATGGCGTGGCCATCGCTCATGACCGGGAGCAGGCCGGGCGCATCCTCCTCGCGATTAAGGTCGATCACCAGCCGCGACACGCCGCCCGCGATCGCAGTGCATCGCAGTTGTTGCGCCAGCAAGCGGCTGACTTCTGCAACGCCAATGTCAATGGCGATATGATTGCTCAGCAACCCTGCTTCGATGCCGAGATCGATGTCCGCAGGGACATGGTTGGAGGCATGATCTGCGACGATCAGCAGGTTGGTGTCGCCGCAATCGATCTGTGTGAAGGCTTCGCTCATGCGTGTCTGATCCGGCTTGCCAGGGTCCACCATTCAGGCCTTGCCGCAGCAATCGCTAAGGCTGCCGCATCGCGCGCTGCCTCGTCCTTGAACAAGGCGAAACAGGTCGCGCCGGAACCGGACATGCGCGACAGCAGGACACCCGATTGCGCGCTCAGGCGGTCGAGAACCTCGCGGATGATCGGCGCGATATGCATGGCGGATGCCTCCAGATCGTTGCGGCCTTTTGCGATAAGTTCGTCGAGGCTCGTTGCGTCGAGCGCCCCGCGATCAACCCTGTCCCAGCCGCTGAAAACCTGCGCCGTAGACATCGCAACCAGTGGGTTGACCAGCAGGATCGACATGCCGGCCAAGCCCGGCACATTGTGTCGGCCAAGATCTTCGCCCCGCCCGCGCACGAACTGACTGACGCTGGCGAGGCAGGCCGGAACATCCGATCCCAGCCTAAGCGTGATGGGGGCGAGGTCGGTCTCGTCCATATCGATGCTCCACAACGCGGTCAGCATACGCAATGTCGCGGCCGCATCCGCCGATCCGCCACCGATGCCGGACGCGACGGGAAGATTCTTGGTGAGCCGGATTGTCGCGCCTTGCCCCTTCGCCGCATGAGAGCGTAGCGCCAGAGCCGCGCGCACGACCAGATTGTCGGCACCGGAATCCAGCCCCTCAGCGAACGGGCCATCGATCAGCAGTTCGATCCGGTCGTCGCTCCTCGCCTCCGCCGTCAGGACATCGCCATCCTCGGCAAAGACGAACAGGCTTTCGAGCGCATGATAGCCATCGTCCCGCCGCCCGCGCACATGGAGAGCGAGGTTGATCTTGGCATAGGCAGTTTCGGTCAGCAGCGGCACGTCCACCACCGCGTCAGGGAGCGGCATATTCCGGCTTCCATCCTTCCTTCGTCTTTGCGTCCAGCCGCGCGGCGATGTCGCCCTGCGCCGTGACGGACGCGGCGCGCCATGCGTAGCGCGCTTCGTACCGGCGGCCAACGGTCCAAAGCGCGTCGCCCAGATGTTCGTTGACCGTCGCATCAGCGGGTGCGCCCAGAGCCGCGCGCTCCAGTACCGGCACGGCAGCGGCGGCGTCGCCTGTTACGAACTGCGCCCAGCCGAGCGAGTCTGTGATGGACGGATCGTCGGGCTTCAAGGCGCTGGCACGCTTCAGCAGCGCAAGCGCCGCGCCGACATCCTCCCGCCGCTCGATCTGTGCATAACCGAGATAGTTGAGAATGACGGGTTCGTTGGGGGCGATCTTCGCCGCGCGTTGGAGGACGGCGCGCGCTTCCTCCCACCGCTTGCCCTGCTCCAGCGCGCTGCCTTCGAACAGCAGCAGCGTCCACGGCACTGCGTCGGCGGGAAACCGCGCCTGCGCAGCGCGGAAAGCCGTCGCCGCAGCATCGAAGTTGCGCTGGTCGGCGAGCAGTCGGCCCAGACGCACGAAGCGATCCGTTTCCGCGCCGGGCTGCTGGGTCAATGCCTGCGCGAGCGCTAGTGCAGCCTCATCCTGTCCATCGGCGGCGAGCGCATCGACCAGTTCGACCTGCGCCATCGGGCCATACCAGCCATTGTCCGGCACGGCGCGTGCCTGCGCGATCGCTGCTGCCCCCTGATCCGCAGCGGTCAGCAGGCGCGCGGCGATCAGATGCGCGTCGGCGCTTTGTGGATCGGTGAAGGTCGCGATCCGAGCGAGCCGCAGCCCCAGCTTGCCCGATCCGCCATCCCCGCCGACATCGGCGGCAAGCCGCGCCATCAGCCGCGCATAGCCCTGCGCAGGCGTCAACGGTGCACCGATCGCCGACAGACCCTTGCCCTTTAGCACGGCGGCGCGGGCGGGCGCGATGATCG
>CAJYHD010000619.1 GCA_913773715.1 uncultured Sphingobium sp. | reverse complement strand
GATCAGGGATGAAACTTCTTCCCGCCGATGTGGCATAGCCGGATTGAGCGCGACCATTCCCCAAGGCGTCGATACGCCGATGTCGCGAGTGAAGCACATGTCGGGCAAATCTGGCGCGGGGGTCAGCATGTGGCACCGAACGCCATGCTGCATCAACGCACCCCGTAACGCCGCATGCTGGCGCAGAGCTTCATCCGTATGCGTTTGGAAACCCTCATCGATACTGGCTCGCGTCACCGCGCAGCACGGTACGGGCGTGAGATGGTGGGGCGGGCAAAGAATGACGTCGGTGAGCGTATCGGTTTCACTGAAAATGGTGCTGACCGGAAATTTAACCGAGCGAGTAACAGCTCCATCTCCGCCAAAGGCTTCGAATTCGACTTTCATGATGATCTCCTGATCATCCAACCAAAGCCGCAGTTTCTGCGTTCCGCGGACAGTGCCGGCGCATTAAACCAGATTAGTTACGATGTTGGCGGCGGTCGCGGTCCGCCGACATCGGAACCTGAGCCGGACGCTCCGTAATACCATGTGCGCATTGACTACGGACGAAACTCATGAATAACTCAGGCATATAGCGAAAGCGGGAGAGGCAAATGGTCGCCGTACGTCATGACGTCACACTCAATAACTTAAAAATGATAGCGCAATCATTTTGCGTTGACGCGGCAGGAGCGTCGCGGTGATCAACCGCCGAACAGCGCTCGCCGGGATCGTAGGCATTTTTGGCGCCAACCTTTTCGCGCCGCTTGCTCGGGCCGTAGCCTATCAGCCAAATCCCGTCATCAATACCGGCCCACCCGCCGAGGTGTTCACGCCAGCGCAACGGACACTCGTCGCCGCCTTGAGTGAACGCATCCTGCCAACTACCGATACACCAGGAGCCATCGCGGCGGGAGTGCCGGAATATATCGAACATATGATGGGCGACTGGGCCGTCGATGATGATCGGGGCATGATCACAGCAGGTCTCGCTGCAATTGACGGCCGGAGTATGACCGATTTCGGCAAGCCTGCCGCCAAAGCATCAGCAGCACAGCAGGACGAGCTGTTGCGGATGGCGATGACGGGTGAACTGCCGGGGCAGGCTCCCTTCTTCCAGGCTTTCCGGCAGCTTGTCATCACGGGCTATTACACGTCGGAGATCGGGATCACGCAGGAACGGCACTATCTGCCCGTCCCAGGCGAGTATGACGGTCGCTACCCCTATGCGAGGGTCAAGCGCGTCTTCTCGTCCTGATCTTCCCGTCGGCAGTATCACTATCCCTTTAAATCCGAAACTTCGATCGGACAGGTAAGACTATCATGGCAGCAACAGATCGTTTCGACGCAATCGTCATCGGCTCGGGCATCAGTGGAGGCTGGGCCGCGAAGGAATTGACGGAAAAGGGCCTGCGCGTCCTGATGGTCGATCGCGGCCGCATGGTCGAACATGGCGAGGATTATCCCTTCGACGGCAAATCGGCTTATGACATTCCCGCGCGGGGCAAGATGCCCGCTGCGCTCGCGAAGAGCGATTATTTTGCGCTCAACGGGTGGGTTTCTCCCGCGACGCAGCCCTTCTTCATCAACGATCGCCTCAACCCCTATGACTATGACGCGCCCAACAAATTCAACTGGGTCCGCCCATCCGTCGTCGGCGGCAAATCGCTGACCTGGGGGCGATGGAGCTTCCGCTGGAGTCCAGCTGACTTTGAGGCGAACAAGCGCGAGGGCGTGGGTACCGACTGGCCGATCCGCTATGAAGATGTCGCGCCATGGTACAGCTATGTCGAAAAATATATCGGTGTATCCGGTGGCAAGGAAAATCTATCCTATCTGCCTGACAGCGAGTTCATGCCGCCTTTCCCGATGAACATCGCGGAAGAATGGCTGAAAGAGCGACTGGAGAGCAAATTTCCCGGCCGCAAACTGATCAACGCGCGCCTCAGCAACATCACGCAGGACAAGCCGGAGCAGAACCGCTCACGCTGCCAGAAGCGTGCGCAATGCGATCGCGGATGCAGCTTCGGGGCCTATTTCTCGACGCAGGCGGTGACCTTGCCTGCGGCGCGTGCGACGGGGCGTCTGACGCTGCGCTCGGACACTTGGGTAACCAACCTTGAATATGACCCGACCCGCAAGCGCGTCACCGGCGTACGCATGGTCGATGCCATCAGCGGGAAGGCAGAGGTCGTGCAGGCACGGATGGTGTTCCTGTGCGCGTCTGCGATGAGTTCGATGCACATCCTGCTCAACTCGCGTCCTGCCGATAGCGAGCGCAGCTATTTCCATTCCAATGGCGCGCTGGGAAGCGCCGTGATGGACCATATCTTCCGCGTGGGAGTGTCCGGCGAAATACCCGGCATGACGGATTACGTGGAATATGGTCGTCGGCCCGGCGGCGTCTATGTGCCGCGCTTCCGCAACCTCAAGAGCGAAGATCTGCCGTTCAAGCGCGGCTACGGCTTTCAGGGTGGCGCCAGTCGGCAAGCTGCCACACCGGAAGGGTTCGGCGCATCGATGAAGCATGGCATGCGGGAATATGGTCCGTGGCGGTTCAGCATGGGCGCATTCGGGGAATGTCTGCCCTATGACGATAATCGCGTGATGCTGAACTTCGACAAAACCGATCGTTTCGGCACGCCGTTGCTCCGCTTCGACGTGACGTTCCGCGAAAATGAAATCAAGATGATGGATGACGCGCAGGAGCAGGGCATGTTGATGCTGCGTCAGGCCGGTCTGACGAACGTGACTAGCGGCCGCGGCAAGCATGTCCCTGGCGAGGCGATCCATGAAATGGGCGGCGCACGGATGGGTCGGGATCCGGGAACGTCGGTTCTTAACGGATGGAACCAAGCGCATGACGCGGCCAATTTGTTCGTGACCGACGGCGCACAGATGGCGTCGGTGTCCTGCGTCAACCCGTCGCTCACCTTCATGGCGATGACTGCGCGCGCTGCGGACCGGGCCGTCAATCAGATGAAGGCGGGCGTGATCTGATCTATTGAGGCTAGGCGGAGGCGTTGTTGCTCCGCCAAGCCATTTATCTTTAGAAATCGACGGTGCCGGTAACGCCGAAATAGCGATCATGACGATTCCGCGCAACGACCAGCGAGATCGACGCGTTCCAGATGCCATAGGCCGGCTGGATCGTGTCGGGCGTCTGCGTGATCGAATATTGGGTCTTGGTACGATAGCTGTAATCGCTGTTGAGTTCGAGACCCAGCGTGTCGCTCAGCGGCACCGTGTAGGTCGCATCGACATGCGCCTTCCAATTGGGCGCATAGGGAAGCGGTTGGCCGTCGAAATTGGTACAGGTGGCGTTCGCGGAGCAATTGAACCGGTCGATCGTCGCGTCGGTATAGGCGAAGTTGAAACCGATGTTGAGGGGATCGGCCGGACGGAAAGTTAAATCGCCTTCGATCCCGCGTGACGATACGTCACCCGCGTTGGTCAGGCGCGTGACCAGCGCCCCCTGAAAACTGTCTGAGAAGTTGGTCTGACAGACGTGGAACTTAATGATGGAGGCGGCAAGGCTGACCTCATAGTAGCTATTCGACGTTTCGGGCGCGAGCGGCTCGACGGCGTTCTGCGGCATGTTGAAGAATACGTTACACGCCTGTCCGTTGTAGCCCCCGCGACCATGTCGCACATACCTGCGCGTCGGAAGACAGATCGTATTGCAGACCGAGGTGCGCGGTATAGTCGGTCTTGGACGTGCTGCCAGTATTGGAGTTCGGCGCGGCAATGTCCGGCACCCCAGCCGCTGGCGCGTTGGACATTCGCGACGAGCAACTGGACGATGTGCCAGCCGTCGGCAAAGCACTGGGCGCGGGGACCAATTGCGGATCATGCCGCCCCGCCATCGCCAATATTCTTGCTCAAACCACGCAGGAGACACTGCATGCAGCCGAATGACCTGATCGCGCCGGGCGAAGTCTGGCTGGTCGGCGTTGGCCTCGGTGACCCGGACCAGCTGACCCGCGAGGCCGAAAAGCTGATCGCGGCCGCCGAGATCATCTTTTATGATGCACTGGTCGGGCCGGGGGTGCTGGACCTGATCCCTTGTCGTGTCGAAGCCGTAAGTGTCGGCGAGCGGTCCGGACGGCATTCAAAAAGGGCAGTTTCGCCTGCCTGCTGATTTCGATCGTATGGATGAGGACGAAATCGAGGCGCTGTTTTGCGATAGTCTGTGAAGCTGCTGCTTGATACTCACGTTCTCATCTGGGCGGCTGGATTTCCTGAGCGACTGTCCCAAGAGGCCAGCGCGCTCATAGGCGATGAGGAGAACGAGCTTTTCTTCAGCGCGGCAAGCCTCTTGGAGGTCGCGATCAAGAGTTCATTGGGCAAAGCCGACTCTCAAGTTGACGCGAGGCTTCTTCGACGCGGCCTGATCGACAACGGTTATCGAGAACTGGCTGTGGCAAGCGAGCGCGCTGTGGCTATCGGCGGACTTCCGCTTATACACAAAGATCCTTTCGACAGACTGTTGGTAGCGCAATCGATGGTCGAAGGCATCACTCTCCTGACGGCGGATGAACTCGTTGCGAAATATCAGGGACCCATCCGAAAGATCTGACGCTACGATTTGGAAGGCTGCCTTGCCTAGGGTCGAGACTCGTTCAGAGCCAGAATGCGACGGCGGCAGCGAGGCTTACGGCTGACAGGAAGTTTCTTGCGAGCTTGTCGTAGCGGGTAGCGATGCGGCGGAAGTCCTTGAGGCGGCAGA
>CAJYHD010000618.1 GCA_913773715.1 uncultured Sphingobium sp. | reverse complement strand
CGGCTATTTCACACTGCTGATGGCCGAATTGGTTGGCCCTACTGGCCGGGTGCATGCCTTTGAGCCCAATCCGCGGCTTGTGGACCTGCTGAACAAGAGCGTGATGGTTAACGGGTTTTCCCGGTGGACGAGCGTACATCAGACTGCTCTTGGCGATAGGGGCGACCACTCGGTCACGCTTGTCGTGCCACCCAGTACACCGATGAACGCCTACATTCTGCCGCCCGGTGCCGACATACCACCAGAAGGCATGGAAGTTCCGGTCGCACGCCTCGACAGCCGCGAAGATTGGCAGGCCATTGAACTGGTGAAGATCGATGTGGAGGGCGCCGAGGAGCTGATCTGGGCTGGCACGCAAGGACTGCTGGACAGCGGAAAGTTGCGCACCGTGGTCATCGAATTCAATCCGCATCGCTATGGGGATCCTCGTGCCTTCTTGGAACGATTGAGCGCGCATGGATTCACGCTCAACCACCTGACGCTGGATGCAGGCGTGTTACCGACCGATATGGACTTCGTCCTCAGCCGCCCTGGGCTCGAGGATATCATGCTGGTGCTCAAGCGATAAACGCCATGCGCGAAGTTGATCCGTTTGATTATTGGGAAAGTCACTCCAGCGCGATCGAGGGTCTCGGTGGTATGGAGCGATCGCCGGATCCGCGTTACTGCTTTCACACCCGCTACCACGAAGTACGCGAGGGCCGCGCCCGCTTCGTTCTGCAGATGAATGGGGTGCGTGCCAGCTTCGGCGAGCTGTCGATGCGCGTGCATGCCTGGAAGCCCGATTCCGACAGCAACATCAGCCTGGTTTCGGGTGCCAGGATGATGCTCCATGCCGAAGACGACGGGGAGCTGGCTCTCCCAGTGCATTTCGCAGCGCAAAAGGGCGTTCTTTATGCGCTCTACGGTTATCTATCGGAGGATTCCGATGTCGTCGCACAGACACTAAAAGTTGCAATTGATGAACCGGAGGACACCGGTGAGCAGTATCCTGAACCACCACGCTCGGTCCTGGCCATGGAAACACAGGCGCAGGAAACCCGTCCTGCCAATGCCCTGCTCCATTATGGCCGAACAAGGATCGAGCAACCGGTCTCGCAAAGCTGTGTACATGAACAGGTGGCTGCCTTTGGGTCTCGTGCACGTGAGGACGGCGATCTTGCTCTGGCGCAGTGGAGCGAGGCGGTGTGTCTCAATGCCTTGAAGACGTACGGTGCCACATATAGCGGCCTTGAAGGATTAATCGTCGGTCCCGTCTCCGCCGATTATGCCGAACTCCTAGCCTCCACGTCATCGATATCCCGCCATGCGCAGTGATTTTTATGACTTCCTGTTGATGCCGGCGGGGCTTGGGATCGACGGCGGTGCCCGCGAACGCTGGGAAGCGGTGGAGGATTGGCTCGGTCGCCTCAAGATCGGGGGACTGGCGGCTTTGGGACTGCGTTACCGGCCTGACGTCGATCTGGTCGGCAGCGCCGACACGGCCGATGACCAGATACTTTCCCGCAATGAAATCGGACAGTGGGCTCTGCGGTTGATCGGCAAGGGCTATTCGATCGCGCCGATGGCCTTCGCCCCGGTATCCAATCTTGTCATTGACGACCAAGGGCTTGCCGGGTTCGTCATGATTGTACAAAGGCTTTGACCATGGACCCGGGCCGCTCCGACCTGCCTTACCGCGCACCGGGTGAGCACCGCTCGCGCCTGGATATCTTCCTATCAGGCGTTGCACGCCAGGGGTCGGTCATACATGCGCTCGCCTTGCGTGAGCTGCAGCAGCGATATGGGCGCGCGAACATCGGTTACCTGTGGGTGATCGTGGAACCGCTGATGCTAGCCTCGGTGGTGACGGCGATCCACTCGTTCGTAGGCCATGGCGACAACAACGGCGTCAGCCCCTTCACCTTCACGCTTACCGGCTACACGATCTTCATCATTTTCCGCAACTCGTTCACGCGATCGGACGGGGTGCTGCACCAGTACTCCAACTTATTGTACCATAACATGATCACGCCCTTCGACATCATGCTGGGCAAATCGATCGTCGAGACACTGGGCTGCATTTCCGCGCTGGCCGTACTTCAGACATTGGGAGTGATCCTGGGCCTTGGAGAGTTTCCGGCCCGCCCTCTCTATCTGATCGAAGCGATCGTGCTGTTTTCCTGGTTCTCGTTTGCATGGTGCCTGCTGGCGGGCGCCTACACCTTCCACTCGCCTTTCCTGGAACGCCTGGTTCACCCGGCATCGTACTTCGCCATGCCGCTGAGTGGCGCATTCTTCACCGTGTCCGTCCTGCCGGCCTGGGCGCGGCCTTACGTCGCTTGGAACCCGATGGTCCCGGTGTTCGAACTAGCCCGCTATGGCCAGTTCACCACATCGAACGACCGCTATGCATATGTCGGTTTCGTGGTGGCGGCTAACTGCTTTTTCACCTATTGGGGTTTGCTCGCGATCAGACGGGTGCGCAAGGATATCCATGTCTCCTGACGCCGCCCTTTCTCAATTAAAGCGGAGCACCTTTTCTTGCACGGCGTAATCCAACCAAAACACGCTGGGATGCAGGCCGAGTCCGGCGGGACTGCCGCCCGGCTCAAGGCTTTGGCTTATGCCAACCGCTTTTTCCTGGCGATCGTGATCCTGCCGACACTGCTGGCGGCGGCGTATATGTACCTGATCGCATCCGATCAGTATGAATCCAGCACCGACTTCGTCATCCGTCATGCCGAGGCACCAGCCAGCGGCGGCGGCGTCGGCCAGATCTTTGGACTAAGCCTGGGAACCTCTTCCACCGCTTCGGAAGCTTTCATCGTCCAGGAGTACCTTCTGTCTCACGACGCAGTAGCCAAGCTGCGCCGCGAGGATAGCCTGGTCGAACGTTTCCGCCGCGAAGGCGTGGACTGGTTCAGCCGCTTGTGGAGTGCGGATCCCACACCGGAGCGCCTGCAGAAGTTCTACGAGCGTCAGGTGTCGATCCAACAGGACGAGACCAGCGGTATCACTCACCTGACGGTCCATACCTTCAGGCCTGAAGATTCCTACGCGTTGACTTCCAAGTTGCTCCTGATGGGCGAGCAGCAGATCAATGCCATCAACCAGCAAACCTATCGGGATCAGGTGACCTCCGCCAAGCGCGAGCTTGATACGGCAGCGGCCCAGCTGAATGCGATCCAGCAGCGGCTAACCGGTTTTCGGCGGAGCAACGAGGATGTCGACCCGGAAGGTACAGGCAAGGCCCAGCTAACGCTCGTAACGAACCTGACCGCCAGCCTGGTGCAGGCGCGGGCACAACTTGCCGCCGTGGGGCAAGCGGTCAGCCACACCAGCCCACAGTACATCGCGCTACAGCGTCAGGTGCGGGCGCTCGAAGCACAGATCGCTGGGCAATCATCCCAGATCGCCGGCAGCGGACGCTCGGTCGCCAATCGGCTCGGCAGCTACGAGCAGCTTATGATCGAGCGTGACGAGGCTGCGAAGCTTCATGCCGCCACTGCCGCGCAATACGCTCAAGCCACGGCTGAAGCGAAGCGCAAGCAGCTCTATCTTGTTCGTGTGGTGGAGCCCAACCAACCGGTCAAGTCGCTGTTTCCGGAGCGGGGCAAGATCGTGCTGACCGTATTTGCCCTGCTGTTCTTCGCCTATGCCATTGGCTGGCTGCTGTGGGCGGGCGTCAAGGAACACAGTATCTGAGACGTAACGCCGCACGTCCCATGGGCCCTGTTTATGCCCATGGGACGCTTGGTGAACCCATGTGAGCGTTGGGGCTGAGAGATCGACCATGAAACGGCTGTTTCCTCTGCTCTGCGGATTGCTGGCCCTGCTGCTGGTTGTGGCCGCTTTCGTGCTTCTTCCAGGCCTGAAGCCAGACTCCAGCCATGCCGCGACAATGCCGCAACTCGATCCATCGCTGCATCCGCACATCCAGCTCATTACCACCGACAAGGCTGTTTACGCGCCAGGCGAGAGGGGCAAGGTTCTGGTCACCTTGCGCAATCCGCGCACATCCATGCTGGAAGCCAGCATGGTCACCACGATCCATTTCAACACCACAACGATGTATGAGGCCACCTCTCAGGCAAGCATCAAGGCCTCGGCCAGCTCCAGCCTCGAGGTACCGTTCACCACAGCGAACAAGGGCGAGCGCGGCTATCGTATTGCCGTCGTCGTTAAAGACGCAAAAGGTAAGATCCTCGACACGGCGGCAGGCGCGCTGGACGTGCAAACAAGTCGGCTGCATGCACGCTTTCCCCGACAATGCTGGATATCGCACTGGGATGGCAACGTGGATGCAGCATCGCTGATCGCCTCTCAGGTCGCATGGCACTGCAATACGGTCCAAAGCTACGCCAGCTACTATCGACCAGAGCTCGCTCCTCCAGCCAAGCTGGAGACTTGGCGCTCGCTTTCGAACCTGGCTGTCAGCCGGGTCGCGATCCAAGGCGTAATCGCCGCGGCTCATGAAGCCGGCATGCCGGTCGGCTTCTTCCAAGCCACGGGCGAGGCTTATTCCAACTGGCCATTGCAGACGATCAAGCCCTCGCTGGCTTGGGGCTCGTTCCGCAACCGCTGCGGTCTGGCCGGTAAATGCACACCGGACGATATGGATCAGTCCCCCAAGCGGCCCGACAACTGGACCAAGTACGGGTGGCAAGCCGATCACCTCGACTTCTTTGATCCGTGCAGCAAGGGCTGGCAGAACTTCCTGCTCACGCAGTCAATCAAACCGATGATGGACCAGTTCGATTTTGATTTCTGGCAAGCCGATACCGTCGGCGCGCCGGTGCAGCCTACGTTCGACGCACAAGGCCGCCCGCTCGATACCGTCCGCTGCCTGGCGGATTTCACCACTGGCGCAGAGGCCCGCATAGGCAAGCCGGCAATCCTCAATACCGTTTCGGGATGGGGCCTGAACGATGCAGCTGGCAAAGGCAGGCAGCCATACCTGTATCGTGAGACGTGGGATTTCGACACGCCATATTATCCCGGACTGAATGGCATTGTCGCAGCGACGGCCGAGACGATGCGCAAGAACGCCGCAGGGCAGGCAGGACGTGCGATCATCCAACCTGCCTACATCAACCGCACGCTGGCGGAGAGTTGCTCCACGAAGGCCCGTACCGCCGGTTGTACCGTCAATCCGCCCGCCGCGATGCTGGCCACGGCGATGTTCGCGATTGCCGGCTCGACCTGGATGAACCACCCGGATCAGGGGTGCATCATGACAAATGTCTTTGTCGAGGGATATCACCTCCCCTGTTCGCCAGCGCTGATCGATGCCCTGCTGTCCTACAAGGCATTCGAGGTAGGTTACCAAAACCTCCTGCGCGATGGCTCACACGACAGTACCCAGCCCTGCATGATCACGTCAGGTGCCAAAGGGGGCACCATTGGCGCGGCCGGTGAAGTCTACCTGCTCGGCAAGGCGAAAACGGGTTTGCAGGTCTGCCATCTGCTAAACCTGACTGGAGTGTCCTCCAATGCCTGGGCCGATCTCGATGGAAACAAGGAGGCGCCTGATCGGGTGGGTCCTTTGACCATGAAGCTGTACTACACCGGCTCCCCAGTCGAGGTCAGGCGCAACGTCCTGTGGTGGGCATCGCCGGATTTCGCTGCCGGCGCGGCGCAGCAGATTTCGTACACGACCGGAGCGGACGGCGCAGGCACCTACGTCGCCTTTACGCTACCAGCCTTGCATTACTGGGATATGATCGTGCTGGAAACCGGAGACCTTGGCGTCACTCGATAATCCGCATTTGAACGAGTAGCCAAGCCCACAAGATCAACGCGCCGGTCATCAGACGCGATATAATGGATACGCAGAACAGCACCGCATCCTGACTTCGTCATGCTTAGAGCAGTTTCCGTTCATTCCGGTTCATAGCCGCATGATTTGAAGTAGTTGGCGCATTCGGCGGGCTGGAAGATGTCGACGAGCTTTCCGATCAGGTCCCACAGTCCACTGACGGTTCTCTCGC
>CAJYHD010000617.1 GCA_913773715.1 uncultured Sphingobium sp. | reverse complement strand
GCATTCCGATCGCCTCGCGGTCGGAATGCTGCTTACCGGGTCGGCGACGGGCACGGCGTGGGAAACTCGCATGATCGCGCTGGTGGTCGGGACCATTTTCGCGCTGATCGCGCGAGGACGGACCGCTCCGCTCGGCCTGGTTGCGGTCGCGGCGGGGATCGCGCTCGCAACGCTCGCCTGGACGGGTCACGGCGCAATGGACGAGGGTGCTACCGGCTGGGTTCATCTACTGGCGGATATTCTGCACCTATGGGCAGCCGGCGCCTGGGTCGGCGCCCTGCTCGGTCTGACGCTGCTCGTCACGCGTGCGCCTAGTCGCGTCGACGTCGCCCATCTCCGACTGAGCCATCGCGCACTGCACGGCTTCGGTCTCGCGGGTACGATCCTGGTCGGCACGATCGTGGTAACGGGTCTGGTGAATGGCTGGCTGCTGGTCGGCGCCGGCAATCTGCAGCGCCTTCCCGACACCCACTACGGCCAGCTTCTTCTCGCCAAACTCGCGCTGTTCGGCGCGATGCTGGGTCTCGCGTCGCTCAATCGCTTCCGGCTGACACCGGCTCTCGAGCGCTCGATCGCCGCGGCCGATCTTCGGGACGCGCTCGGCACTCTGCAACGCAGTCTCGCGGTCGAGTCTGGCTGCGCCATCACGATCCTGGCGCTCGTTGCCTGGCTGGGCACGTTGGAACCACCCGCATCGGCGATATGAGAGGCCGGCGCCGGATCGACGACTGGCGCGATCAATCCCGCATGGCAGTTGCTGCCATTCAGTCGATGCTGACGGCAAGATAGTGTGCGCAACACTGGACAAGCCCCATATATCCTTTAAGCTGGATATATGGAAAACGAAAATGCCATCTCGGCGCTGGGTGCTCTTGCACAAGGAACGCGCCTGGACACGTTCCGCCTCTTGGTACGGCACGAACCGGATGGCTTGGCTGCCGGCGATATCGCGCGTCAGCTCGACGTGCCGCAGAACACCATGTCGGCGCATCTCGGTATTCTCGCGCGCGCCGGCTTGGTCCGCTCCGAACGGCATAGCCGGTCGATCATCTACCGTGCCGACCTCGACGGCCTGCGCGCGCTGACGCTGTTCCTCGTCAAGGATTGCTGCGCCGGCAACGCGGAGCTGTGCGCGCCGCTCATCGCCGAACTCGCCCCCTGCTTCTGAAAGGACACCCCATGGCCGTCGATATCGTCATCTATCATAACCCCGAGTGCGGCACGTCCCGCAACACCCTCGCTATGATCCGCAATGCCGGCATCGAGCCGCATGTGATCGAGTATCTGAAAACCCCTCCAGCCCGCGCGCTGCTGATCGAGCTGATCGAGCGCGCCGGCATGACGCCCCGCGATTTGCTGCGCGAGAAGGGGACGCCTTATGCGGAATTGGGCCTGGGCGACACATCGCTGCCAACCGATACGCTGGTCGATGCGATGATGGCGCATCCGATCCTCATCAACCGGCCGCTGGTCGTCTCACCGCGCGGCGTGAAGCTGTGCCGGCCGTCCGAAGCCGTGCTCGATCTGCTGCCGACCGGTCAGCTCGGAGCGTTCGCAAAGGAAGACGGCGAGCAAGTGGTGGACGCATCGGGCCAGCGCGTCGCCTGATGCTGCTTGCCGTCCTGATCTTCGTCGCGACGATCGCGCTCGTCATCTGGCAACCCAAAGGGCTCGGGATCGGGTGGAGCGCGATGGGCGGGGCCGTCGTGGCGCTGCTCGCAGGGGTGGTCACGCTGTCCGACGTGCCGGTCGTGTGGGGCATCGTCTGGAACGCGACGGCCGCGTTCGTCGCGATCATCGTCATCAGCCTGCTGCTCGATGAAGCCGGGTTCTTTGAATGGGCGGCGCTCCATGTCGCGCGCTGGGGCAGGGGGCATGGTCGCCGGCTGTTCGTTCTGATCGTGCTGCTCGGCGCGGCGGTGTCCGCGCTGTTCGCCAACGACGGCGCGGCGCTGATCCTGACGCCGATCGTTATCGCCATGCTGCGGGCGCTGGGGTTCAAGGACAAGGCGACGCTGGCCTTCGTCATGGCGGCCGGGTTCATCGCCGACACCGCCAGCCTACCGCTGGTCGTATCGAACCTCGTCAACATCGTGTCGGCCGACTTCTTTCGTGTCGGGTTCGGCGACTATGCGTCAGTGATGGTGCCGGTCGACCTGGTGTCGATCGCAGCGACGCTTGGCGCGCTGCTGCTGTTCTTCCGGCGCGACATACCGGCGGACTATGACGTAGGCGCGCTGCGTGCGCCGCGTGACGCGATCCGCGACGCCGCGACCTTCCGCGCCGGATGGATCGTGCTTGGGCTGCTACTCGCCGGGTTCTTCCTGCTCGAACCGCTCGGCGTGCCGGTCAGCGCCGTCGCCGCTGCCGGCGCGATCCTGCTGCTGGTGATCGCGGGAAGAGGCCATGTGATCCCAACGGCCAAGGTGCTGCGCGGCGCACCCTGGCAGGTCGTGATCTTCTCTCTCGGCATGTACCTGGTCGTCTATGGCCTGCGGAACGCCGGCCTGACCGACCATCTGGCGGCGCTGCTGGATCGCACGGCGCAAGGCGGCGTGTGGGGCGCCGCGCTGGGTACGGGTGTGATCGCGGCGATTCTGTCGTCGGTAATGAACAACATGCCGACTGTGTTGGTGGGCGCGCTGTCGATCGACGCCACCCACGCCACGGGCGCGATCAAGGAAGCGATGATCTACGCCAATGTGATCGGCTGCGATCTCGGCCCCAAGCTGACGCCGATCGGCTCGCTCGCGACGCTGCTCTGGCTCCACGTCCTCGGGCAAAAGGGCGTGCAGATCGGATGGGGCTATTACTTCCGTGTCGGCGTGACACTCACCGTGCCGGTACTGCTCATCACGCTCGCGGCGCTTGCGATCAGGATCAGCATCGCATGACCAGAATGGTCGCCACGGTGCTCGAACCTGCCGGTCTGGCTGGCTTGGCACAATTGCTTGATGCCGCAAACCTGCCGAGTGCCGATCTCGCCGATCCCGGCCGCCTGTTTTTCCAGATTGAGGCCGATAGCCTCGTCGGTTTCGGTGGGCTCGAGGGAGAAGGTGCCGACCGCTTGCTCCGCTCGATCGTCGTCGTCCCCGATCGCCGTCGACACGGCCTCGGGCGGGTGTTGGTCGCCGCCCTCGAACGACAGGCACACGACCTCGAGGTGAAGCGCCTGCACCTCCTGACGACCACGGCCGCACCATTCTTCCGGGCGCTCGGCTATGCCGACGCCGATCGCGGCGCTGCTCCCCCGGCCATCGCCGCATCGCGCGAATTCACCGCACTGTGCCCCGCGTCGGCCGCCTATCTCGTGAAAGCCCTCTGATGCCGCTCCGCACGCTCGCCGATCCCGATACCCTACCGGCGCTCGATCCCGCCTATGCCATCCAGCGACCAGCTGTAGGGCTCGGCCCGCTCGATCCCGCGCCACGTATCCTTCTGCTCTATGGTTCGCTGCGCGAACGGTCCTTCTCCCGGCTGTGCGTCGAGGAAGCCGCGCGCCTGCTCCGGTTCTTCGGGTGCGAAACCCGCATCTTCGATCCATCGACGCTGCCGCTGCCCGACCAACATGCCCGCGACGACCATTCGGCCGTCCACGAGCTGCGCGAGCTGTCTCTATGGTCGGAAGGACAGGTGTGGTGCAGCCCGGAACGTCACGGCCAGATCACCGGCATCATGAAGCTGCAGATTGACCATCTGCCGCTTTCGATGGGCGGGATGCGTCCGACCCAGGGACGCACGCTGGCCGTCATGCAGGTGTCGGCCGGATCGCAGTCGTTCAACAGCGTCAACACGCTGCGCGTGCTGGGTCGCTGGATGCGGATGGTGACGA
>CAJYHD010000616.1 GCA_913773715.1 uncultured Sphingobium sp. | reverse complement strand
ATCGTAACTCTCCTCTTGGGCCACGCCAATAGCCGACAATGATGACGGCTCGGCGACAATCCTCTGGCCGATTCTATGCCCGCACGACGCACGAGAAGGCATGGAGTTCCAAAGGGTTGAGGGAATTTTGAGAGGTGTTCCGCCCACGGAAAAAGGGCGCCCCTCATCGGATGAGGAGCGCCCCTTGTTCCCTCGGACACCGGCGTCAGGCGCCTGGCCTGGACCCCGGGAGGATCGCCCCTGTTGAAGGACGACCCGTCATCAGTCGTCCGTTATTCGGCGGCTTCGGCCAGACCGTCGACCGACACATATTTGCGGCCGAGCTTGCCAGTGTGGAATACCACCTTGCCTTCACCGAGCGCGAAGAGGGTATGGTCCTTGCCCATGCCCACATTGCGGCCAGGATAGACGCGCGTGCCGCGCTGGCGAATGATGATGTTGCCGCCGATCACGTCCTGACCGCCGAACTTCTTCACGCCAAGGCGCTTCGACTCTGAATCGCGACCGTTACGCGATGAACCGCCAGCTTTCTTATGTGCCATGACCTAAACTCCTTCGATTCTTCGCTACGGCTCAGGCGATCGACACGATCTTCAGGATCGTGTGATTCTGGCGATGGCCGTTCTTGCGGCGATAATTGTGGCGACGGCGCTTCTTGAAGACGATGACCTTCTCGCCCTTCGCCTGTGCGATGATTTCGGCGGCGACGGTCAGCTTCGACGCATCCTTCACGTCGCTGCCTTCGCCAGCGAACAGAATGTCGCCCAGCGTAATCTTGTCACCGGCTTCACCGGCGAGCTTTTCAACGACGATCTTGTCTCCGGCGGCGACGCGATACTGCTTGCCGCCCGTGCGCACGACTGCGAACATGGCTTGTCTCTTCTCGTTCAAATCTGCTTTACGCAGCTCACCGAAGACATGAAGTCCTGCTGACCCGCGCGGGAATGTGGCCCGTTAATGGAAGGACGCGCGGCTGTCAACCGGTCGAGCGACCTTGCGGCCCTGGGAACCGCACTGGTTTTTCGCCGTTCGCACCTTATCTGGATCAGGAGCGTGTAGCGAAAGGGTCGGCAGTGAATATGGGATCGGGCGGGCAAGAGGCAAGGGAGCGACGGAGTCGCGCTTCGATCCTCCTCGCGCTCTGGACCCTGATCGCCGTCACGCTGCTGTCCGCGCTCGCGCCGCTCGGCCCGCCGCAGAGCCGGTCGAGAGGCTCTGCCTTCAATCCAGCTACGGCCGAAGTCGTGCTGAAGACGCGCCCGGCGCTCAAGGCCGCGACTACGCCGCCCGCGCGACCCGACGGGAATGACGTTCCCGCAGCAGTCGTCGTGATCGCGATGATCGTGCTGGAGATCGCTCGATTGCGCAGCGTTCAGCCGCTCAATGAGCTTACGATCGCCGCAAAGCCCCACATTCCGGGATCGAGCCGAGCGAGGGCACCGCCGATCCTCCTCTGACGCAAAGATTTTCCGCTCGCACCATCTGTGAGCCATTCGTCAGAGAAAGGACTCCGCCATGCCCCGCAACAGCGAGCGACGTGGTCGCCGTCGTCCACCTTGGTGGTTCATGCCCGCCGTCATGTCGGGTCTGGGAGCCGCCGCCGCGCTTTTGTCGGCGGCTCTGCTCACCGCCGTGGAATAGAAGAATCGTCCAGCAGACGTGCGATCCTTTGCATCGCGCGTCCGTCGGCAAATATGAAAGGCAGCCATGCCCCACCACACGCCCCTCATCGGCACCATTGTCGCCGGTCTGGTCGTCGCCTTCATCATGGGCGCCATCGCGCACCGCGTGAAATTGTCGCCGCTGGTCGGCTATCTCATCGCCGGCATCCTCGTCGGCCCGTTTACGCCTGGCTTCGTCGCGGACGCTGGCCTTGCCAACGAACTTGCGGAGATCGGCGTCATCCTGCTGATGTTCGGCGTCGGCCTGCACTTTTCGCTCAAGGACCTGCTGTCGGTAAAGGCGATCGCGGTCCCCGGCGCGATCGTTCAGATTGCGGCAGCTACGTTGATGGGCATGGGGCTGGCGCATTTCATGGGCTGGCCGTTGATGGGTGGCATCGTTTTCGGCCTCGCTCTGTCGGTCGCCAGCACGGTCGTGCTGCTGCGCGCGTTGCAAGGCGCTGACCTCGTTGAAACGCGGCGCGGGCGAATCGCAGTCGGCTGGCTGATCGTCGAGGATCTCGTGATGGTGCTGGCGCTTGTGCTGCTGCCTGCGCTCGCGACCGTGCTCAGCAGCAATACAGGCGCCGGTCCCGCCGCGCTGCTCGAACCGCTTCTGGGCGTGTTGCTCAAGGTCGCGGGCTTCGTCGCCGTCATGTTGATCGTGGGGCGGCGCGTCATTCCCTGGGCGCTGCACTGGGTCGTCCACACCGGATCGCGCGAGCTGTTCCGCCTCGCCGTCCTCGCCATTGCGCTTGGCGTCGCCTTCGGTGCGGCCTTCGCCTTCGACGTTTCCTTCGCGCTCGGCGCCTTCTTCGCGGGCATGATCCTCGGCGAAACGCCGCTCAGCCGCCGCGCGACGGAAGAGACGCTGCCGCTGCGTGATGCCTTCGCCGTGCTGTTCTTCGTATCGGTGGGCATGCTCTTCAACCCGTCGATCGTGCTGGAGCATCCGCTGCCACTGCTGGCGACGATCCTCATCATCGTCGTGGGCAAGTCGATCGCTGCTTGGGGCATTGTCCGCGCCTTTGGCCATCCCAATGACACAGCGCTCACCATCGCCGCCAGTCTGGCGCAAATCGGCGAGTTCTCGTTCATCCTAGCCTCGCTCGGCAGCATGCTCGGCGTCTTGCCGGATGACGCGCGCGACCTGATCCTCGCGGGCGCGCTGGCGTCAATCTTCATCAACCCCATCCTCTTTTCCTTCATCGTGCGCGATCGCCGCAAGGATGAAGAGGAGCGGGAGGAAGCGAGCGAACCCGCCCGCCCGCGCATCGGCCATACCATCGTCGTTGGCTATGGCCGCGTCGGCAAGCTGATTGCGCAGCGCCTGTCCGAGCGCAACGTCCATTTCGTGGTAGTCGAGGGCGACGGGGACAAGGCCGAGGAAGCCGCCCATGACGGCCATTCGGTCGTGAAGGGCAACGCGCTCGAAAACCGTCACCTAGTCGCAGCCGGCATCGGGGAAGCGCGCAATCTGCTCATCGCCGTGCCGGAAGGCTTCGAGGGCGGTGCCATTCACGAACATGCCCGGCACCTCAACCCCAATCTCAAGGTCATCGCCCGCGCCCATAGCGACGCGGAGGTCGCGCATCTGGAACGGCTGGGCGTGCCGCACATCGTCATGGGCGAGCGCGAACTCGCGTCGCGCATGCTGACCCTCTGCGGGGCGGGTTAGGTCAGGGAATCGAGGAACCGCGCTGCCTGCTCCTGCGTGGCGGCGCGGTCACTCTCCTTCATCTTCTCCCAGTTGCGATAGGGCATCGCCATGCGCGGATTGTTCGCCAGCTTCTTGGCATTGCGCGCGATGAAGTCCCAATAGAGCGCATTGAACGGGCAAGCATCCTCGCCGACGCGCTTCTTCACGTTGTACCGACACTTCCCGCAATAATCGGACATGCGGTTGATATAGGCGCCGCCCGACGCATAGGGCTTGGACCCGAGAAGGCCGCCATCGGCGAACTGGCTCATCCCCAGCGTGTTGGGCAGCTCCACCCATTCATACGCATCGGCATAGACCTCCAGATACCAGACGTGGACCTGGATCGGGTCAACGCCAGCGATCAGCGCGAAATTGCCGGTGATCATCAGCCGCTGAATATGATGGGCATAGGCATGGTCGATCGTCTGCCCCACAGCTTGGGCAAGGCAATGCATGTCCGTCTCGCCCGTCCAGTAGAAGCCGGGCAGGTAGCGCTTGGCATCGAGCGCGTCGCGCTTCCCATAGTCCGGCCCCTCATGCCAATAGAC
>CAJYHD010000615.1 GCA_913773715.1 uncultured Sphingobium sp. | reverse complement strand
CTCGACACGGTTGTGCCGCAGCCGTTCCGCCTGCACGCGCACCACTGGCTGATCCTGCACGGCCGCTATACCTGCAAGGCGCGAAAGCCCGAATGCTGGCGATGCATCGTTGTCGATCTCTGTCCGTTCAAGCCCAAGACGCCGCCGCCCAAATCCGCGGCCGGCGCCGCTGCTGCCGGAGAGCCCATGCCATGACCCGCCTCGCCCTTGGCCTGACCCTGCTGATCGCCGCCCCCGCGCTCGCCCGCGACGATCAGGTGCCCCCCGCGCGCGCCATCGGCGAGCCGGTATCGTGCATCGCGACGATCGGCCTGCGCAGCCAGGTGCGCAGCGATCGGGTGATCGACTTCACGGTCAGCGGCCGTACCTATCGCAACACGTTGCCGCATAGCTGCCCCAGCCTCGGCTTCGAGCGCCGCTTTGCCTACAGCCTGCCGCAGCCAAGGCTGTGCGACGTCGATATCATCACCGTGTTGCAGGACCCCGGCCTGTCGCACGGCGCAAGCTGCGGGCTGGGCAAGTTCCAGCCGGTGGAATTGCCCGGGCGGGGGCGTTAGGCGCCGACCGGCTGCAAGCCCCACTGATCGTAGCGAAACCGCGTAGCGCCGATCGCAAAATGGTGGTTAGCAATAGGCAGATCACTCGGAGCGGCCGATGTGGCGATCGGCGACGCAGGCTTGCGGCCGGATTTCGTCGGCCTGATCTATGGTGGATTGCGCATTCCGGTGCCCGCGGGCGCTCCGCCCGCATTCATTGCGGGTGCAGCCGACGACGAATATCAGCCCAACGATCCGGTCCTGCTCTATCAGGCATGGCGGAAGGCGGGGGTAGCGGCCGAACTGCACCTGTATGAGCGCGGCGGGCATGGCTTCGACCTGCACCGACAAGGCACAACAAGCGACCAGTGGTTCGAGCAGCTCCTGTCATGGATGACATCTCGCAACCTTGCCGGCGCAGGAAAGGCATCAGCACGATGATTTCAACGGTTACCGATCGTCTGACGCTTCGTCGTTTCGCCGACAGCGATGGGCCCGCGCTCTTCGCCTATTTGCACCGCCACAAAGCCTCCTGCTTCGTTTCGATGGCCGTCGCCGATGAGGCGGCCGCTGAAGCCGAGGCACGCAAGCGTGCCGAGGGCGACGAATATGTAGCGGTCTGCCTAACCGGCACTGATGAGCTGATCGGCGATCTGTTTGCCGTCCGCGAGGGTGATACGGTGTCGGTGGGTTGGCACTTCAATCCCGTCCATGCGGGTTCAGGCTATGCCTTCGAGGCGGCCAGGGCATTGTTTGACGGACTGTTCGGGAGACACGGCGTGCGTCGCATCTATGCCTATGTGGAGGACAGCAATGTCCGCTCACAGCGCCTGTGCGAACGGCTGGGTATGCGGCGTGAAGGACTGTTCCTCGACTTCGTGTCCTTCATCAACGATACGGAGGGGCATCCCATCTTCGAAAATACGTTCCAATATGCCATGTTGAGCAGGGAGTGGACGGCTCGAGGGCGAGCACTTTCGCACCTGTACTAATATATTTCGACAGGCCCGCATGACGCACGATCACACGACTCCGACCCGTTATCCGCTACCGAACCGGATCCTTCATTGGATCCGCGCCGGGCTGATCCTGGGCCTGATAGGGCTGGGCTGGATCATGACTACGCTACCGGAAACGATAACCACCCGCTTCGACTGGTTCTATCCGGTTCACAAGGAATTCGGCGTCTTGGCCTTTCTGACAGGTACCGTGGCGATCGTGGTGCGCATGCGCTCGATCCTGCCCAGTCACCCACCCGGGCTGGCGCTGTGGGAAGCGCGGCTTTCGACCGTCGTACAATATGCGATGCTGGCACTCGCGGTCATCGTGCCGCTGATGGGTTATGCGATGTCGAGCAGCTTTACCCAGAGCGATGGCGTGCCATTCTTCGGCATCGAACTGCCCGAACTGCTGGCGAAGAATGATCGCGCCTTCGCTATATTCCAATGGCTGCACAAGACGCTCGCCTATACGCTGCTCGGCCTGATCATCCTGCATATCGCCGGTGTGCTGAAGCATCGGTTCGTCGATGCTCGGAAGGATACCGACGTCTTGCCGCGGATGCTCTAAGGACTTTTGTAGTTTGAAGGCCGCCCGCCGCCTGATGACGATCGGGGCAGCGTGCCGCGATAAGCTGGGCAAACTAGTGATTTCATCCGCCTCGCGCGCTGACCTCCGCTAGCAGCGCATCCCGAGCGACCGATCGTTTTGGGTGGCTCACAGCCCGTCCGCGCTCCCCGTCGCACGCTCCCGCCTCTCTTACCGTCCGACGTGGCATTCGGATCGGCCAAGTGGCGTGCGGTCTTGTCCGCCGTCAGCACCTTGCAACATTTTGCATCGATAATGATATAGGTGAGTGGGTTATTAAGCCCGCGATCTGAGGAACATCGACCATGTCCGCGCGCTTGCAATCGCTTCACCATATCGGCGTCATCGTGGAGGATCTCGACGCGACGATCGCCTGGTATGAACGCCATCTCGGCTTTGCGGTTCTGTCGACCTTCGGGTTTCCCGGTGCGCGGGTTGCGTTCATCGGGCGCGGCGCGGTGAAGCTGGAGCTGTTTCAGATCGACGGCGCCGCCCCGATGGCGCTGGAGCGCAAGGAAGCGCTCAGCAACCTACGCATCGGTGGAATTAACCACTTCGCGATTTCGGTCGACGATATTAACGCGACGCTCGCCGAGCTGCTGGCGAACGGCGTTGAGCAGGCTTACCCGGTCAGCGATGTGCCCGATGGCAGCGGTGACCGCTGGGTCTTCATTCGCGATAATGAAGGCATGTTGATCGAGCTGTACCAGACTGCCGCCTGATCGAGCGGCCGGCCCCGGCGCTACCGGCACCGGCCCTCATCACTCGACTGGTTTGGCGGCCTGCCCGGTCGCCAGCGAATATTCGGGCAGGTCGACCTTTCCGGCATCCCGCGCGAAGTTCGCTGTCACCAGCTTTTGCAGCGGCGCAGCGCTGACGATCCGGGCGGCGGCGCGCAGCGCTCCGACGCCGAGCCGACTGTGCGGCCACATCAGCCGGGGCACGATCTTGGGGAGGCTTTGC
>CAJYHD010000614.1 GCA_913773715.1 uncultured Sphingobium sp. | reverse complement strand
CAACACCACAGGATACACTCTTTCCCTACACGACGCTCTTCCGATCTAAAGACCGCCTTCCTCCTCTTCCTGCTGCAATTCCTGCTGTCCGGATCGTTCATCGCGTCACTCTATGCTTGGGGCCAGGCGCCGCTGCCGCATGGCCCCAAGCATAGAGTGACGCGATGAACGATCCGGACAGCAGGAATTGCAGCAGGAAGAGGAGGAAGGCGGTCTTTACGAGCGAGAGCGGCTCGCGCCCGGCAAACAGCATCGCCGCCACCCCGACCAATGCGTAGATCATCAATATGTCGCCCCACCACAGCAGGAGATAATGGGCCAGACCGATGACAAACAACCAGGCGAGGCGAATGGCCTGGGTGCGGCGGCCATCACGACCCGCCATTTCCTCGCGGTCGATCAGCAGCAGGATCGACGCGCCGAACAGCATGGCGAACAGCGCGCGCATCTTGCCGTCCACGGCGATGAGGCTGACTGCCCAGAACGCGATGTCGCCTGTCGATAGCGGCCCGCTTGCTGCCGGATTGAAATAGGTGCTCTGCGGTAGGGCGAAAGCCGTGATGTTCATCCAGAGGATGCCCATGACGGCAAAGCCGCGCAGCACGTCGAGTGCAGGAAGGCGGGAAGAAGACATGAGAGCAGGGCGTTCCTTTGGCGGCTGGTCAATCGAGCGGGCCTCTGCCATTGGGCCTAGCCATGATTGATGCCCGCAAGCAACGGATAAGCGACGCATTCGGCGCGGCGGCGGATCATTATGACGATCATGCGAGGCCGCAGCGATGGGCGGCGGAGCGCGTGGCGGAACTGGCGGCGGGCTTCGGTCCGGCCCGCCGCATCCTCGAGATCGGTTGCGGCACAGGGCTTTTGACGCGGCGGATCGTCGCGCAATGGCCGGAGGCGGAGATCGTCGCGACGGACTTGTCGCCCGCGATGGTGGCGGTAGCGGAGAAGAGGATCGGCGGGGCGGTGCAATTCCTGACGATGGACGGCGAGTGGCCGAGAAGCGAAAATGCCCCGTTCGATCTCATCCTGTCCAGCCTAACCTTTCAGTGGTTCGCCGACCTTCCCAGCGCGTTCGAGAGGTTGATGAGAATGCTGCGGCCCGGCGGGCGGCTGATCTTTTCGACCATGGGTCAGGGGAGCCTCGCGGCGTGGCGGGCGGCGCATGCTTCCTGCGGCGTGGAAAGTGGCGTGCCGGATTATCTGTCGACCGGGCAACTGCGTGACGTGTTGGTCGGGGCTGAGATCCGGCAAGAGATCGTGCCGTTGGAGGCGCAGGGCGCACTTGCGTTGTTGCACCATTTACGGGGGATCGGCGCGGTCGTTCCGGCGGCCCGGGAAAGGCCGCTAGGCACGGCGGCGCTGCGGCGCGTGATGGCCTGCTATGACGGGGCTGGTGGGAAAGATGCATACGTCATCCTCATCGGGCAGATGACAAAGAGCGCCGCTTAACTTCGCATGTTTCCCGCATTTGGCGACATTATCTTGCTTGAGCCTGATCCTATCGAAACGTCGGCATCGCCTTGGTCACGAGGCGAAACCGGTCGTCCATGGTACAAAGATAGGTCGCAATAGGACAGACATCGCGGCAGGCCGCCGCCGATTGCAGCCTGACCCCCGGCGTGTCATGGGAAGCGTTATGACCGCCTCAACGATCACGATCCGCGCAGCCGAGCAGGCCGACGTCACCGCCTTGGCGAAGCTCAAGCTCACCACCTTTCGCGAGACGTTTCTAGACGGGTTCAATCTGCCTTATCCGCCCGCAGACCTCGCCCGGTTCGAAGCGGAAACATATGATCCCAAGCAGATCGCGGCGGAGTTGCAGGACTCCGCCCACGCGACTTGGGTAGCGGAGGGCGCGGACGGACGCCTGCGCGCTTATGCGCATGCGGGACCATGCAAATTACCGCATCCCGACGCGACCGCTGCGCAGGGCGAGATTTATCAACTCTACGCGCTCAACGAAGCGCAGGGGCTGGGGCTAGGCCGCGCGTTGATGGAAGCGGCGCTCGGCTGGCTGGAGGCGAAGATGCCGGGGCCGGTCTGGCTCGGCGTGTGGTCGGGCAACGATCGCGCGCAGGCGATCTATGCCAGATATGGGTTCAAGAAGGTCGGCGAATATGGCTTCGCGGTCGGCGACTGGACCGACCATGAGTTTATTTTTCGGCGGGGGTGAGGATGGGTAGCGGAATGGCAGCTTCACGTTCAAAATCTGCGAAAGCCGACGCTATTGGCGACCCGCTCGGCGATCAAAGAAGCGTTTGGTGCGCCAACCTAACAAGAGCGAATAGCTGCATTTGCAATCAAGAATAGATCGAAGGTTGAATCTGCACGATCCACATCATCCAGCCGACCTTCGGGTGCAACGTTAAAAAGCACCGCGACGAAATACAACACCAAAAAGGTGGTCGCCGCCATAAAGAACCCTGACGCATTCGCGCCTGCTCGTGATCTTCTGTAGCTGCCGCTTGCCATCCGATTAAGCTGGGCCAGTGTCAGTTTTCGGGCAAGCCTAAACCATATCGAAAAGGACAAAAAATGGTCGTGAGCAGTCAGCCAGCATTGCGCTTACAACGCAAATCTAATCCATGTCCTTATCAGCCTAATTCGTCATCTCAGTGAAGGCTGGGATCTGGTTCCCGTTTTAGCGCTTGGCCGCCTGAGACCCTAGCCTTCGCTGGCGTGACGAGTTTTGGTGTCTCGCTTTATCCCTCATCGTCATGCCGGACTTGATCCGACATCCCGCTGTTCTTGTCAGATGCAGGTAGCGGGACCCCGGCTCAAGGCCGGGGTGACGAGTAAGGGTGATGCAGCTTGGCCCCGCTGATCACTGCGGCAGTTTGAAGACCGTTGCGCCGCATTATGGGGGCGGCCTCGCCCCAACTCTCATGTCGACGAGCAGTTAAAGCTCGCCGCCCATGAGCGTCGGGAAGAAGCCTTCATGTGCGGTGCGCAGGTTCGCCAGCGGAGTCGATTGGCCGCCTAGGACCAGCGCGTCGCCACCGGTGGTGCCGATCCGGGTCATCGGGATGCCCGCCGCCTGTATCATGTCCGCGTTGGCACTGGTGACGACATAGCGGGACTGATCCTCACCGAAGGCGGTGAAATGGTCGCCAATGTCTTCGAGAGTCGCGCCGATGCCGCCTGCGAGCGCCATTTCGGCGATCGCGACGAGCAGGCCGCCGTCCGACACGTCATGCACCGCCGTCACCTTGCCGTCTCCGACCAGCGTACGGACGAATTCGGCGTGGGCGCGTTCCTTGGCAAGATCGACCGGCGGCGGCGCGCCGTCTTCGCGGCCATGAAGCTCGCGCAGCCAGAGCGATTGGCCGAGATGGCCGTTGCTTTCGCCGATGACGAAGATCGCTTCGCCTTCAGCCTTGAACGCAACGGTCGCCATCACATCGACATCGGCAAGCAGGCCGATGCCGCCGATCGCGGGCGTGGGCAGGATGGCCGAGCCGCCTCCGGTCGCCTTCGATTCATTGTAGAGCGAGACGTTGCCCGACACGATCGGGAAGTCCAGCGCGCGGCAGGCGTCGCCCATGCCCTCCAGGCAACCGGTAAACTGCGCCATGATTTCGGGGCGCTGCGGGTTGGCGAAGTTGAGGCAGTTGGTCACGGCCAGCGGTGTCGCGCCGACAGCACTGATGTTGCGATAACATTCGGCGATCGCCTGCTTGCCCCCTTCATAGGGGTCGGCGTAGCAATAGCGTGGGCTGCAATCGGTGCTGATCGCGATGCCCTTCTGCGTGCCGTGGACGCGCACGACCGCGGCGTCGCCGCCGGGGCGCTGCACGGTGTCGGCGCCGACCATATGGTCATATTGCTCCCAGATCCAGCGACGGCTGGCGATGTCGGGGCTGCCCATCAGCGCGATGAGGTCGGCGGCAAGGCCGCTGCTCTGCGGCACGTCGCTGAGAGGTTTGACGCCGGACCAGGCCTTGTACGCGTCCTTCGCCATGGCGGGGCGATCATAGAGCGGCGCATCGTCGGCGAGCGGGCCGAGCGGAATGTCGCACACCGTCTCGCCATGATGGACGAGGACCATGCGGCCCGTATCGGTGACATGGCCGATGACCGCGAAGTCCAGCTCCCACTTGCGGAAGATGGCCTCGGCAAAGGCTTCCTTGCCCGGCTGAAGCACCATCAGCATGCGCTCCTGCGATTCGGAGAGCATCATTTCGTAGGCGGTCATGCCGGTTTCGCGCTGCGGCACATTGTCCATGTTCAGCTCGATGCCGACGCCGCCCTTCGACGCCATCTCGACGCTGGAGGAGGTGAGGCCCGCTGCGCCCATGTCCTGAATGGCGACGATGGCGTCCGATGCCATCAGTTCGAGGCAGGCTTCGATCAGCAGCTTTTCGGTGAAAGGATCGCCGACCTGCACGGTGGGGCGCTTGGCATCCGCGTCGTCGCCGAAATCCGCTGAGGCCATGGTCGCGCCATGGATGCCGTCGCG
>CAJYHD010000613.1 GCA_913773715.1 uncultured Sphingobium sp. | reverse complement strand
GATCTCTGCAAGGATGCCGCGCTCCGTCGCGAGCGCCTCGGGCGTCGTGACATGGGTGACGACGCTGTCGATCCGGTCATCCTTGCCCGGAATCAGCTTCTCGTTGCGGATGAGCTCGGAGACGCGCGCGTCGACATGCGCGGCGGTGACACCCTTCAGCCCGAGGTCGAGCGCGGTCCTGGTGATGTCCGGCACCGCGAACGCGGCTTCGCGTTGGGCATGGATGCGGATCGCGGAGGCGACGGCGTGCTGGGCGCGCAGATCCACCGGCGCGATGCGCAGCCGGTCGAGGCCGCTGGCGACGAGCGGATCGGCGGGTCGGAATAACTCGCCCAGGCTTTCGCGGAGATTGGCCAGGACGTCACCGAGGCGCTCCATCGGTCGTGGCTGGGCATCGAGGCCGCTGGCGCCAGCACGCTCGCGCGCGGCATCGACCAGTGCCTTGCCGTCGAATCCGAGCGCGGCCGCCCGGTCACGCCATTCCTGGCGCAGGGCATCGCGATCCTCGACGTTCAGCTTGGCGTCGCGGGTATTGTTGGTCACCTTGCGCAACGCCTCGGCGGAGGTGACACCGAGCTCGCCGGCTTTCGCCAGGATATCGGCGCGCCGCTGGCTGAAGGTGTCGATCACCTCCTTAGGCACGCCGGCGATCTCGAACTGGCCGTGCTTGCCGGTGACGCTTGTTTCGTAGCCGATCTTTGCCAGCTCGGCGCGAAACTGGGCGTGATAGGCCGCGCCGATCGTGGTGTTGTTCTTCCAGAGCTGCTGGTTGTGGAGCGCCTGCCATGCCCCGTTCGCCATCTTGGTCATGTTGGCGATAAGGACGTGGATGTGGCCCTGCGGATCGAGAGCGCGGCTCGTGTCGTGCTGGAACAGCGCATAGACGAGGTTGCCGGTTCGCACCGCATCCCCTGACCTGGACTGATCGTAGGTGCGGCCTTCGGCGAAGGTCTTCTCGACCCATCCCATCGTCGCCTTTACGGCGTTCATATGCGCGGTGAGGACACGGGTGTCGCAAGCGACATAGGCCATTACGCTGGCGGACTTCGGCATCGAGAAGGTCAGGTCGACACCGAGCCTGCGACCCTCGACCTGCCCGACCTTTTCGCCATCGGGCATCTCGCCGTTGAGGATCTTCTCGAAGTCTTCCTTGGTCACCTCGCCCTTGAGGCCAAGGTCGGCCGCGCCCACCCCGCCCCAGGCGGTCGCCTCGGACGAATGCTCGGCGGTGTAGTAATCGTCCTTGGCGAAATACTGCGCCGCGCCGGAGGCGGACTTGACGGAAGCGACCGACAGCATCGGCTACATCCCCATGTCCATGTCGTCATCGATCTCCGGCGAATGATCCGGGCCGTGATGACGATGGTGGTGATCGGGGTCGCGCTGCGTCGCAAACCCATCGCGCAATTCGCGGGTCGCCTGGTCCTCGTGGCGATCGGCATCACCGCGATCGGACCGGCTTTCCGGGGCATGGCGTGACGCCTCGCCGCGCGTCGGATCCACCCCGCTCTGCGGACCCGCACGGTTCTCGATCAGGGACATGCCCATGCCGCCGAGTTGGGCATCCAGACTGGATGAACCTCCCGTCACAGGCTTGGAAGGTTCGCCCCCGACCCTCGTTGCGGCATCCGACGCGCGGACGGCATCGACGCCGGTCGGGCTGCTGGCGACGCCCTTGCCGGTTATCTGATCGATCACCACCGGCAGCGACCCGGTGACCTCCATCGCCGCAGCCGCCTTTTCAGCCTCGCTACGCGGCTTCTCGGGCTGCGAGGCGGTCAGGTCCGGCTCTTGCCTTTCCTTCGCCTCCACGCCCCCCACAGGCCGTGTGGGGGTATGCTCGCGGCCACCCTCACCCCCCTCATCCGCGCCATTGTTCCGGGTGTTCTGACGACGCCGGTCTTCCGGCGAGACGTATTCGGTAGGCTTGAAGTTCTTGCGGGGCACCGCCCCCGGCGCGACCTCGGCATAGGAGCGGTATTTGAGTTCGATCCGCGCAGCGGGAAATCCATCGGGAAACTTCACGAAGCCGTGGAGCGACGGCAGGTTGTTGATGTCGTCGGGGATGACCAGCGGCTCGATCGCCGTGCGAGGCGTGAGGGTCGAGGCGTCGCGGGTGTTGTTGTAGCCGTAGCTGTAGGCCTCATCCATCTGGCGGACCTCGCGGCTGCCGATGAACTCGGAGCACTTTTCGGCTGTGGTTCGATCGGCGGTGGCGAGGATCAGCTTGGTGCGCGCAAGTCCGGTGAGCGCGGTCGCGTTCTGCAAGCCATAGGTCGCGACCAGCTTGTCGAACGAGTGGATCCCAAGGACGAACGCACCGCCGAAGTTGCGGGCCGACTGGAGGCCATGCTCGATACCAGGAAGCGCGTGAAGCGCATGGACTTCGTCAAACAGATACCAGGTCCGCAGGTCACGGGTCTTGGGCAGGCGCATGAGGTTGTTGACGGCCAGATCGATCCACAGCGTGAACAGACCGCGGGTCATCTCGAGGTCGTTGTACGAGCCGGTGATGAACATGATCGAGCCGTCGCGATTGTCGGTCGCGATCCAGTCGCGGATCGAGAAGGCGGGCGGGCCGCCCGGGACAGGGTCCGGCATGAAGCGTAGCGCCTGTCCGTTGACGTTCAGAACCGAGCGGATCGATTCCGCCATGCGGGCGGCTTTCTCGGTCGTCAGCGGGGCGGCGATGGTGTCATCGAGCTTGGCGTTGATCGACTTCAGATCGGCCTGCATCAGGTGGTGCGCGATCGCGGCGTTGTTCGCCTCACCCATCTCTTGAAGCTTCAGGCACATCTCGATGAAGAGCATCCGCGCGGCGTTCTGCCAGAACGGTTCCTTGTCGTCGGGATGCGAGGGAATGAGGGCCGATGCGGCCGAAACGAAGTCGGCATAGTTGCGGCATTCGTCGAACAGCGTCCACGGCGCGCAACGCTCGTCCATAGG
Organism: uncultured Sphingobium sp.; assembly: GCA_913773715.1. The sequence continues at coordinate 1,887 of CAJYHD010000613.1, read as the reverse complement.
GTTGAGAATGACGTCGGTTTCTGGGGTGTAGAACGTCTCCACGAACACGCCGGTCAGGTCAAAGATGACCGCGCGATGACCGCGCGCGCGAAGCTGCGAGACGTGGCTGCGCAGCTGGGTCGTCTTGCCGGTGCCGGTGGTGCCGATGAGCATGGTATGGCTCTGTTCGAGCCGCCACGGATAGGGGATGCCGGCGATCGTGTATGGAACGTGGATGCCCCGGTCGATCCGATCGAGGATCGGAGCCTTGGCGACGAGTTCGGGGACGTACGGCGGATCGTGTTCGGCGCACTCGGTGCGGAACTTGCGTCGGTTGTGGCCGCTGACAGTTTTGACGAGCACGTCACGCTCGACCAACAGGGCGCCGCGGTTGTGGCGTTCCTGGAGCATGTCGCTGCCGCGCTTGTTTGCCCACATGATGAACCACATGATGATCGGTGCTGCGATGAAGGCCGACATGACGAGTGTCGTCAGGAAGATCTTGACCGTCTTCGCCCAGGCATGAACGACATGGGGTTCGTAGGGGACGTAGCCGATCGGAACCTTGGTCACGATGCCGTTTGGCAAGGTCAGGTTGATGAGGTGGAATTTGTCCCCGCCGACCCACGTCCAGATGGCGGAATAGAGCTTCATCAGGTCGAGCTGGAATTCATGCTCGGCGAGGCCCAGCCAGACGAAGATATTGAACAGGACGATGAACGTCCCCAGCCATATCCAGATGGGCACCTGGAGGCCCGCCCAGGTCATCTTGTACTGACTGGCGAGAAGCTGCGAACCGCGGGTGAAATTGCCCGAGTTGCGGGTGATCCGCCCCCGCGCGGAATGGTGCTTTACGGTCGCCGCCTGACCGTTGAACCGGATGTCGCCGCTACGCATGGAACGTCGCCAGGCGCTCCTTCGCGGCTTCGCGAAGCTGGGGTACGACGTCGCCGTGATCGCGTGTGATAATCACGTCGATCGCCGCCTGCATGTACTCGAGAACGAGGACCGCACGGGTGATGTTGAAAGTATGCTCGGCCTCAGCGAAACGGATACCGAACATAAGCGCAGTGCGCGCGGCCTCAGACCGGGAGCACGACCGTTTCGCGGCTACACGATCAAGTGCCGCAATCTCTTCAGACGAAAGTCTGAAAGCTATCGTCGAGTTAGACATTCACCACCCACTTGAAAGTGGCTGGTGGGGTTTTCGGAGAGTGGAAAATACTACAGCCTGGTCCCGAGGTATAGAGTGAAAACGCATTCACCCTGCAAACAGGGATTTTCGCGCGTTCTCAAGCGCTTAGGGGAGAACCACCAAGGCGTTTGCAGGGGCAAACATGTTTGCCCCTGCAAACACCGGCAATTACAGACACTTAACCTGCGGCGTGCCGCGTACGGTGTGCAAATCCTTAGGGACTGTCGCGGTGGTGGTGGCATCATGGCTGGATGTCCGATCATTGGACCGGACTCCGGGAGGGAAAGCGCCGCAGGCAGGCGATCATCGGGCAGGACCGAAGGGGGTTGGGCGGAGCAATCCCGCCCCACGACGGACCTGGCCGCAGGTCAGTGTCCGTCGCCCCATGCTGGTCCGGTAAAACCGGACCAGCGAGCGAGTATGGTTGTCGCTATTGTGCAGCTGGGTAGGTGCTGGCATCGTACAACATGGAGGCTGGTTCACGATCAGAAAAGGCATGTCGAATGGCACGGAGTATCGAGCAGGAACGGGCGCAGCTTGAGGCCGATGAACAGCGGCTCAACGAGCGTCGCAAGCAACTCGCCGATCGCGAGCGATCGGGGTTGTTGAAGGAGGTTGAGAAGTCGGGGCTGATGAAGGCCGACCCAGCCCAGTTCAGCGCCATCATCGGGGCGATCAAGAAGCTCGGGATCGACAGATCGGAAGAGCACACG
>CAJYHD010000612.1 GCA_913773715.1 uncultured Sphingobium sp. | reverse complement strand
CGGGACCATCGACCTATACCATCTCCGACCGCTTCAGCCTGTGCGACGATGACGAAGGCGAAGCCTGCGTGCTGTCGCCCTCCACCTATAGTTGGCGCGGCAAGCTCTATCATGTGTCGGATATCGTGACGCCCGGCATCTTCGACGCGAAATGTCCGGCCGAAGCCGACTTGGCCGCGCGTGGTCGCCATGCGCTCGCCGGCATGATGAACGGCGGCGATTTCGAAGCGCGGCCCGACGCCGCCGACAGCGATCCGCAAGCCCGCCTGCTGGTACGCGACGGTGTGTCGCTGGGGGAACTGATGGTCATGAAGGGCTATGCCAAGCCCTGGACCAAGGACGAAGTGGACTGGTGCAGGGGGTAGTCAGATTTCGACCTGAGACCCCAGCTCCACCACGCGATTGGTCGGCAGCTTGAAGAAGTCCATCGGACTTTCGGCGTTCTGCACCATCCACGCGAACAGCTTTTCGCGCCAGATCGCCATGCCGGGCCGCGCCGACGGGATCAGCGTCTGGCGGCTGAGGAAATAGCTCGTCTCCGTAACCTTGAGCGGCCCGCCGCTCGCCGAGACGGTCTTGAGCGCGGCGGGAATGTCGATCTCGTCCATGAAGCCGTGGCGCAGCGTGATGCGGTAGAAGCCATGCTCATGGTCCGTCTCCACGATCCGCATATGATGCGGCAAGTGAGGCACCCCTTCGGCTTTAACCGTCAGGATGATGACGCGTTCGTGCAATATCTTGTTGTGCTTGACGTTATGGAGCAGCGAGGGCGGCACGCCGTCGGTTGTAGAGGACAGGAAAACGGCGGTTCCCGGCACGCGCGGCAGAGACTTGGCGGTAGACTGAATGAACAGGTCGAGGTCGAGAACGCCGGCAGTGATGTAGCGGCGCATCAGCCTGCGCCCGCGCGACCATGTGGTGAGCAGAATGAAGGCGACCGCCGCGACCAGCAGCGGGAACCAGCCGCCATCAGGAATCTTGGTTGCGTTCGATGCGAAATAAGCGCCGTCGATCAGGATAAATCCGCCAGTGACGATGCCCGCCACCACCGGCGGCCATTTCCAGACGCGGAAGGTCAGGATGCCGAGCATGCAGGCAGTGATAAGCATCGTCCCGGTGACCGCGATACCATAGGCGGCGGCTAGGTTGGTCGAACTCTTGAAGCTCAGCACCAGCATGATGACGAGGACGAGCAGGCCCCAGTTGACCAAAGGCACGTAAATCTGCCCCGCCGCCGACGCGCTGGTATGCGCGATCTTGAGGCGTGGCAGGAAGCCCAATTGCACCGCCTGCTGAGTCACGGAGAATGCACCGGAAATCACCGCCTGGCTGGCAATCACTGTCGCGAGCGTCGCGAGAATGACGAGCGGCATTCGCAGCGCTTCAGGTGCGAGCAGGAAGAACGGGTTCTGCGCCGCTGACGGGTCGGAGAGGAGCAGCGCCCCCTGCCCCATATAATTGAGCATCAGGCACGGAAACGCCGCATAGAGCCATGCGATGCTGATCGCCTTGCGTCCATAATGGCCCATATCGGCATAAAGCGCCTCTGCCCCCGTCACCGCCAGCACGACCGATCCCAGCGCCAGGAAGGCGAGCTTCGGGTCAAGCAGGAAGAAGTTCAGCGCCCACCACGGATTGACGATGCCGATGATGTGCGGGTGGACGAGCAGATTGACGATGCCGAGCGCTGCGAGGACCAGGAAATAGACCGCCATGACAGGCCCGAACAGCGCGCCGACCTTGGCCGTGCCAAAGCGCTGGATGACAAAAAGGCCTATCAGGATCACGATGGAGATCGGCAGGACAAGGGGGGTGAAGCCTTCGTTGACGACGCTCAAACCCTCGACCGCGGACAGCACCGACATGGCGGGCGTGATGATCGCGTCGCCATAGAACAAGGCGGCGGCAAGCACGCCGAGCACCGCAATCAGCTTGGTCAGCCGCCCTTCTTCCAGTTTGCGCGAGACGAGCGCCAGCAGCGCCATGCTGCCGCCTTCGCCCTTGTTGTCCGCACGCATGATGATGAAGACATATTTGACCGTGACGATCAGCGTCATCGTCCAGAAGACGAGGCTCAGCACGCCGAAAATATGCGCGCGGTCGACGGCCAGCGGATGATGACCGACGAAGCTTTCCTTGAGCGCGTAAAGCGGCGACGTCCCGATGTCGCCATAGACGACTCCCAATGCGCCCAGCATGAGCGCCGGCAGGGAATAGCCGGCGTTGGGGTGACCGGCGTCATGCGCCGCATTGTCTTGCGAGGGCGTTTCCATGACCCGCCATGTGCGCGCGCGGGGCATAAAGATTCCATGAGGATCGCACCGCACGGGGGCGCGGAACTGCCGATTTGGCCACGATCCCTCTCGACGCGGCGCGCATCGCGGCGCACCTATCGGCCATGTCGAACCTTGCCCCGATCGGGCCGTCTTCCGCGCGGGCATTGCGCGGTTATGCCGAGTCCGCGCTGCTCGTCGCCGCCGCAACCTTGATCGGCCTTGCCTTTGCCCCGCGCTGGGGCAGTTCCGCGATCGACCTCCTCTATCTGCCACCCGTGCTCGCGGCCGCGATGCTGGCCGGTCGCGGGCCCGCGCTTTTCGCCGCCGCCGCGTCGGCATTGACGTACAATTACTTCTTCACCGAACCGCGTCACAGCTTCCGCATCGAAGAGCCGGCCGACATCGTCACCGTGGTCGTGCTGTTCGGCGTTGCCTTCGTAACCAGCCAGCTGGCCGGTTCGGTGCGGCGTCAGGCTCGCATCGCCCAAG
>CAJYHD010000611.1 GCA_913773715.1 uncultured Sphingobium sp. | reverse complement strand
GGCACCTGCGCCATCGCCTCGATCGCGAAGATCGCCTTGCGAAGTCGGTCACTCAACGCCTCGATCGGGAATGGCGTGGCGTCGCCGGTGTTCGCTTTGATGTCGAGCGGTTGCGGAACGACGGTCGCCGCGTCGGCATAGGAATCGTCAAACATGCCGCTCATGTCCCCGCCTCCTGGGGGCTCGAGCTTTCAGGAACGAATTTCGCGGCAGCGACCGGCATGGGCTTGACCAGCAACTGGTCGTTGAAATCCTTGAATCGGGGGTCGGGGAACATCGTCTTGACCGCCAGACCGCGTTCGATTAGCCCGGCCATTGCCTTGCGCACCGCCTCATGGCCGGGCGCATCATTCTGTCCAGCGATCACGACCGATCGCACCGATGACGGATAGTCGACCGCGACCATCATTGCCGTACCGAGTGCGACCCCTACGATTCGACCCGGCATCTCCTGAGCGAGCGACAGGCCATCTTCCGGGCCTTCGGTGACGACCCATTCGTCAGGCGCGCCGTCAGACAGAAGCACGACCGATCCGCGTGGACGCCCGAGGCTGAGCTTCGACTTCTTGCCCCAGCGCTTGCCCAGGCCGTCATCGGCGAGGAACACACGCTGCACCCCCACTATTCGACCGCCGCGGTCGCGCGCACCGAAGATGACGGCCGGGTACGGCCGCTTCCACCGTCCATTTTCGTCGCGGCCCGTCGGCACAACGCCGAACCGAACAGTCGGCGGTAACGCCATGGTGATGCCGCGCACCTCGCGCAGATAGCGTTCGGCCAGCGTGCCGGCCGGATCGATCGACCGGTCCCAGATGAGCTGCGCATCGGCGATGGCCGCCTTGCGCAGCGCTTCGTCCTCTTCCGCCGCCTTCGCGCGCTCGGCAGGATCGACCACCGGCAGCTCGGCTGCACCCAACCAGCGAAGCGCGCCTTTGAAGTCGCACTTTTCGACGTGCATCACGTATTGGATCAGGTCTCCGGTCGCGCTGCATCCGAAGCAATAGAATGTGCCCTTGGCGTCGTTGATCTGGAACGACGGGCTGCGCTCGTTATGGAAGGGGCACAGCGCCCGCTTCTCCCCCTTCGATCCCCGGTGCAGCTTGCGCGTGCGAGCGACGATGTCCGACAGGTTGAAGCGCTGCTTTGCGTCCTCGACAATCTGCCGAAAAGCAGCGTCGCGGGCCGCTGATCCTGGCGCAAAGCGCCGACCGCCAGGCATTATGCGAACGCCTTGGTATGCCCGCAGACTTCCGCCAGCGAGACCCGGCCATCGGTCTCTCGAACGATCGCTTCGCGTACAGACGCTAGTCTGGGCACCCGCCCATTTGCATAACGCGCAACGACAGTGGCATTCGCTACGCCGATCCGGCTGGCGAATGCTGCTAAGGGGGTGTTGGTCTCTGCCAACCAGTCACGTAGCTGCATGCCGCGCAGGGTATCCGATATGGACACCACCCGCAAGTTAGGAAATAATGTGTCCTATATTTGGATTGGTGTCTGTTAACCACGAAATCGTTTGGCCCATGTGTCCGTTTCGGATAAGCGCCGTCCAACAGAGATAGAAGGCCAACATGGAAGAGTACCTAGATCCCTACATCTCCGCTGGAGAACGCATCCGGATGTTTCGGAAGGCGTGGGGTATGTCGCTGGACGAACTGGCGCAGAAAGTTGGGACGACGAAATCCACCATCTCAAAGCTCGAACGCGGCACGATGGCCGTTACAGAGGAATGGGGTAAACGCGTCGCCACCGCTTTAGAAATTGAGCCGGGCAAGATATTTGGCACTGTTCCGCTTATCGATCCGTCCATGCAGATCGTTGACGTTCCGGTGATTGGCGTCATTGCGGCTGGATCATGGCGTGAGGCGGTTGAAGACCCGATCGGGCATATCAAGGTGATCGGTGCCGGCCGTGACGCTTTTGCGCTGCGCTCAGACGGCGACAGCATGAACCTCCTTGCGCCCGAGGGGGCCTATGTTCTCGTCGAACCAAACGATCGCGAGCTGCACGACGGTCGAGTGTACGCTGTCATGAATGGCGACGGTGAGACCACCTTCAAAATTTTCCGCACGGCTCCCGCTCGACTCGAACCCCGGTCAACCAACGCCCGGCACAAGCCGATCGTGCTGGGCGACGGCCTCTATCAGATCATCGGCCGGGTCACCCAGGTCATTCAAAAGCTATAAATTTCCATATCAGACACTTTTGAGGTTGACCTCGTATCCGAAATGGATACCTTGTGGACATCAGGTGACGGGCGTTAGCCCTGATCTTGGATACCGCAGGGTTCGGATAGACGCGCCAGCATAGCTGGCAACGCCGATCCACCTGCCCCAACATAGCAGGAGGTAGGCTCATGGCCGCCGTTACCAGTCGCGCACCTCGTGTGATCGCGAAGCATACCAGCATGTCCGCAGCAGCGCTGCGTTACACGACGCCCGATCACAATTTTCCGGTGGCGTGGCGTCAGGTTTGGACCGCTTGCGGTGGCAGCGTTTACCAAGCTGACGGTCAGTACCATACCGCCATGCCTGTTAGCGACGAGTTTTCGGCACAGTCGGTGCCCGCGATCGGCTTCCATCTCGACACCATCGACCAGCAGCGTGGGGCTCTTGCCGCGCTGTCCGCAGTTGCTTTTAGATCGGAAGAG
>CAJYHD010000610.1 GCA_913773715.1 uncultured Sphingobium sp. | reverse complement strand
ATCAATATCCATCCCTGAAATGTCATAGCCGCCCCCGTCAAAAACGTTCGGGTCGCGCGAGAACGGCGACGAGGTAGAGAAGAAGGCCGATCGCGGTCAGCGCCGCGAGCCAGAGGTCGAGTGTCATGGATGCCCCTTCCTCATGCATGTTCGCACAGGGCAGCATAGCCGAGCGTAATGCCCAGCAGCCCGAGGGTGAGGCCGATCCAGAGGATGTCCTGCATGTTCAATCTCCCGCACGCGGGGCGCGGGCCGCAGAGCGCGGCACCGGTCCGGTGTTCACCGTCCACTAGGCGAGGCGCGCATTTGAATTCGAGAGACAGGGAGAGGCCGCCGCGTAGTATTTGCGTATGAGAGCGGAGCGACCCTTCGCGGCGGCGATCGCTTAACTTCGCATGTTTCCCGCAAAATGCGACATTAAGTTACTGTATCGCGCAACTAACAAAAAGCAGATGCCTCCGTCCATCATCTACCAAAAAGCCGCCGCTCTTGTCTCACAGGAGCGGCGGCGTAGGACAGATTTCCGGGTCGTCGATGGTCAAGCGGATAGCGGGATGAACTCGCTTTCGTCGGGTACCTTGGCGAAGCGCTGCGCCTTCCAGTCCTCCTTCGCTTGCTCGATCCGCTCCGCCGAAGAAGAGACGAAGTTCCAGAAGATGTTGCGCTTTTCCGGCAGCGGTTCGCCGCCGAGCAACATGAGGCGAGTCGCACTCTTCGCCCGCAGGATGACTTCCGCGCCGGGCTTGAAGACGACCAACTCGCCACTTGCAAAGCCGCCGGTCTGACCGATCACTTCGACCTCTCCCGACACGACATAGACGGCGCGTTCGATATGTTCAGCCTTCACCTGATAGCGTGCGCCATCGACCAGCGCGATGTCGGCATAGACCATGTCGCTATAGGTACGGACGGGCGAGGTGAGGCCGTCGGACGTACCTGCGATCAGCGTCAGTCGGGTGCCTGCGTCCTCAATCGTCGGGATGTCGTGCGCTTTATGGTGCGCGAAGCCGGGATCGACTTCCTCCGATTGCGTCGGCAGCGCGACCCAGGTCTGGAGTCCGAACAGCTTGCCGCCTTTGGCCCGATTTTCGGGCGAAGTGCGTTCGGAATGGACGATGCCGCTTCCCGCCGTCATCCAGTTGACCTCACCGGGACGGATCGACTGCACCGATCCGACGGAGTCACGATGCAGGATCTCGCCTTCCAACAGATAGGTGACGGTCGCGAGGCCGATATGGGGGTGCGGGCGTACGTCCAGCCCCTCCCCGCTGTTGAAGGTCGCCTCCCCCATCTGGTCAAAGAAGATGAAGGGGCCGACCATGCGGCGATGCGCGGAGGGGAGCGCGCGGCGGACGGTGAAGCCGTCGCCCAGGTCGCGGACGGGCGGCAGGATGACCATGTCGACCCCGTCGATATCGGATGTGCGGATGGACATGAGAGGTTCCTTGTCGGTTGGAAGGATGTCAGGCGCCGAGCAGCGCCAACGCGTCGATCTGCGCGCGGGAGAAGCCTTGCGCGGCGAGAGTGGGGATGTGCGTTTCGGCGACGCGGCGCGTGCGGCCGGTTTCGCAGAGGAAGTCGCGTACCGGCGCGAGATGGGCGGGAAGCCGCGTTGGCAGCTTCCTGGGTGCGCCGATCAGCCGGTCGATGGTGCGGGCAAGGCGCGAGCGGTCTGCGCTTGCCTCGATCGAGGGGCCGCAGCCGCAATCGGCGACGGCGGCGAGCGTCGTGCGAACATCCTGCCATTCAGCGGGGCTGAGGCGCGGGGTGGCAATGTTCAGCATGACTTTGCTCCGTTGGTTGATGAAAGATGTCTAGCGCGGCTTGGCTAGCAGGTTCAGTCGGATAAGTTTGGCGGGATCATTCGATATTTTAGAATAATCAGCTAGCCATCCCCGTTCGGGCTGAGCCTGTCGAAGCCTCTTTCTTCGCGCAAAAAGAGAAGGCCCTTCGACAAGCTCAGTGCGCACGGGTCGGGAAGGGAGAACAAATCTGCCGCCCCTCCCCGCCCCTCCTTTACGCCGCGTCCACCAGCACGATCTCGCTGTCCTCGATCGCCGTCACGCGGATCGTGTCGAGGTCGCTGATCGCCGCGCCATCGCGGGCATTGACCCGGACATCGTCAATCTGAATCGCGCCGGTCGCCGGCACTAGATAGGCCTTGCGGTCGCGACCGATTGGATAGTCAGCGCTTTCGCCAGCCTTCAGCGTCGCGGCGACGATGCGCGCATCGGTTCGGATCGGCAAAGCGTCGCCATCCTCGTCATAGCCCGACGCGAGCGTCACGAACTGGCCCGACCGTTCGCCTTTGGGGAAGGGACGCGCGCCCCAGCTGGGCGCTTCACCGTCGCGGGTCGGCAGGATCCAGATCTGGAAGATCTTCGTCGTGACATCCTCCAGATTATATTCCGAATGGGTGATGCCGGTGCCGGCGCTCATCACCTGAACATCGCCCGCCTCCGTACGGCCCTTGTTGCCCAGATTGTCCTGATGGGTGATCGCGCCTTCGCGAACATAGGTGATGATTTCCATGTCGCGATGCGGGTGGGGCGGAAAGCCGGTCTGCGGCGCAATCGTGTCGTCGTTCCAGACGCGCAGATTGCCCCAGTGCATACGAGCGGGGTCATGATAGCCCGCAAACGAGAAATGATGCTTGGCGTCCAGCCATCCATGGTTGGCACCGCCAAGGCTGTCGAAGGGGCGAAGGTCGATCATCGTCTGTCTCCTCTTGGGGAGCGGCAAGGGGCCGTCTCCGCTGTTGAAGACCGGAATAGACCTTGCGATCTTTCTTGATCAGCCTGATAAAATACATCGAACCTTTCGAGGAAATCGAACAGTGCATAATCCCGGTACGCCGACATTCGACCAGCTGCGCATCTTCCTGACGATCGTGGACACGGGCAGCTTTGCGGCGGCCGGGCGGAAGCTCAATCGCGCGGTGTCGGTCATCAGCTATGGCATCGCCAATCTTGAGGCGCAGCTGGGCGTGCTGCTGTTCGACCGGGAGGGCACGCGCAAGCCGCAGCTGACGGTCGCCGGGCGCGCTCTGTTGGCGGAGGCGCGCAGCATCTCACACGGCATCGACGGCCTGCGCGCCAAAGTGAAGGGGCTGCTCGACGGGCTGGAGGCAGAGGTCAATCTGGCGGTTGACGTGATGCTGCCCGCCGAGCGATTGGGCAAGGTGCTGCGCGCCTTTGCCAAAGAATACCCGACGGTGCAGTTGCGGCTGCATGCCGAGGCGCTGGGCGCGGTGACGGCGATGGTGCTGGACAAGGTAGCGGTGGTGGGCCTGTCCGGCCCGCTTTCCGCAGGTGTCGATGGGATCGAGCAGCGAGCAGCGGGATCGGTGCCGATGGTGCCGGTGGCCGCGCCCGATCATCCGCTTGGCCGCATGACGACGATAGCACCCGGCGCGGGCCGCGAGCATACGCAGCTGGTGCTGAGCGACAGATCGCGCTTTACCGAGGGGCGGGACTTTTCGGTGACCAGCAGCCGGACCTGGCGCCTGGCCGATCTCGGCGCGAAACATGCGTTGCTGCGCGAAGCAGTGGGCTGGGGCAATATGCCCTTGCCGATGATTCAGCCCGATCTTGTCGCAGGAACGCTGGTGCGGTTGGCGATGCCAGATCATAGCGGAGGCACCTACCGCTTTTCGGGCATATGGCGGCGCGATACCCCGCCCGGCCCGGCCGCGTCCTGGCTGCTCGATCAGTTCGTC
>CAJYHD010000609.1 GCA_913773715.1 uncultured Sphingobium sp. | reverse complement strand
ATTTCCGACACGCGATTGTCGATCACGGTCATCGACACCCGGGGAGTCGACGGAAGCGCGGTGCGCCCTGACATCCTCCTGCATTTGAAGGATCCGCGCGCAGTCACCTTGCTCTGCTCGAAATGGGGCAGCGCGCCTGATCCGAGCGCGCAGGCGCTGCTCACCCATATCAATGAAACCGATGCTGATCCGGCCCTGCTCGACCGCGTCGCGATCGTGGCGCTGGCCCGCTCGGGGGACGCCTTGTCGATGCGGCACGATTCGGGCGAGGCGGCAGAGGACGTCGCCGAAGGCTATGAGATCAAGCTCGGCCAGGTCGAAGACGCCTTGCAGAAGATTGGCCTCGCCGGAATCGAGAGCTATGCCTTCGATGCGAGCGGGGACGATCCCCGCGAGCTGACGGCATTTGTCCTCGACCGCATCCTCGCGGTCCGGAACGCCCAAGCGCAAGCGGCGAAGGCAACGATCGAAGCGATCAGCCAGATGATCGAGAACCGCGCCGAAGCCGAGGCGATGGCGGCATTGGCCACGGTCAGCGGCAATCTCACCCGGTTCGCCGATCGCAAGGCGGGGCTCCGCGGCGCAAGGCGTCATCCGTATGAACGGCTTCTCAGCGCCGTGACCAGCCTGCACGCGCGGACGGTGTGGGCGGCGACCCTGCGCAACGGCCGATTCTGGAACTTCGACGTCTTTCAGTATCTTGGCGATGGCGCTGCCGCCGAAGCCAAGGTCCGATCATCCGAGGTGGTCGCGGGCCTGACGGCGATCATCGAGTCGGACCTGGACAATGGCGAGCTGGAGAGCGCGCGCGGCTTCCTGATGCAGGTTCTTGCCAATATTGCGCAATGGGAAGCGGACTTCGTCAACGCCGCGCGTCATCATGGCGGCGCGGTCTACCTGCAGCCGCTCAGCCGCGCGCAAGAGCTGTGGGACGCCTGCGAGCACGATTACGGGCTGGGCATGGGCGGATATCGCAATGGCGTCGCAGAGCGGTTGCGGACCTGGTTCGAGGACAATGTCGAGCTGCGAGAGGAACTGGAGCGGCGGGTCGCGCGGGCTTGGGAGACGAGCTTCATCGCGCCGCTCAAGCAGGCGGCCGGTATCGGCTCGGATCCCGCTCCGGAGGCAGTTTCGTCGCAGGACTCGCATGCGGAAGTGGGGGAATAAGCGATGGTCAACTTCAGCAACTTCCGCCGCCTCGATCCGGCAGCACGCGATGTCGCGATCGAATTGCTCGCCAACGCGCAAGGGCAGCCCCCTTCGTTCATGGCATTCATGTACCGGTGGATGGCCTTCAACGGCTGGATGTCTGCAGTCACCCTGAAGGACACTGACCGGGAGATGATCGATGCGTTCGTGGCTGCGCCGCGGCTGATCGACGCTTTCGATCAGTTGATGGCCGGCGATCCCGATTTCCGGCCGATGGTCACCGAGTTTACCGCCTTGTGGCCCGTGCTCAACGTGCGCAGCGTGCGGGCGAAGCTCGGATATGACGCGTTTCGCCAGTACGACCGCGCCGCGCTGCTGGCGCTCTGCGCGGCGGAGAATGTCAAGCAACAGCCCGCCGGCTGGGTCGCCGGCGGCCATCCCAGCTGGGAGCAGTTGCTGCGAACCATCTACCAGATTCGATGCAATCTCTTCCACGGCGAGAAGTCGCCCCAGAGCTTCCGTGACCGTGATCTCGTGTTCGCTTCCGATCGTATCCTCGCGCGCTTCATCGCGGCAACGGGATGCTTCGACTGGTACGATCTTTGAGCACGCTCGCGCTCTGGGCAGCCGACAAGACGGTGGCGCTGACCGGCCAGCGCCGTCATCTCCACAATGGCGCAATGGTGGCTCCGGCCTTCACAGCGCCGGTGCTGGCACCGCACATCCAGTTCGGACCAACCGCCCTGGCCGCCGCGATCGCGCGAACCGCGACTCTTCGCAACGCGTCACCGGCCTTGCTCGCGCACATGAAGGACAGCGCGCTGAGCGAGGCGCAGATTCTGCTCGCGGACGGACCCGGTTTCGAACTGTCGGACCTGCTGTCCGACCTTGCAGACAGCGAGCGCACCCATTTCGCCTCGCGGGTGGGCGCAGGCATCACCGATCTCTACATGAATGCGCTGGGCTATGGCTGGCGCGACAACGCGGCCTGTCTGTCGTCATCGCTCGAGCCTCATGCCGATTTCCTCTATCATGGTGGCGCCGCGCTTGGTCACGGCGTCGTGCTGGCCGAGGCGCGCGGTTCGTTCGCCGCGAAGGCCAGCGACGCCAAGATGGCGGCGGAGGCGCAGCGCAAATATCTGCGTCAGGTCCGCCCCTATATCGGCGCGGCCTCACCCCACGGCCAGGTCATCCACAGATACTCGATCGCGTTCGGCGCGCGTCCGGGGATAGCCGGGGCCTGCCTGCGGCTGTCGCAGACATTGCGCCCCAAGGCCAAGCCCACCAAGCCCCCCGTGCCGGTCCCGGCGCCGGGAGCGTCGAACCCCGTGCCGGCGGCGATGGCTCTGGCAACATATCGCTCGAACTTCATCCTCATGGACGCGCTGCCGGTCGCCGGCTGGATCGACTGGCTCAATGGCGACCGCGATTTCCCAGAAGACGCCGAGCCGGTGACCTTCCTCAGGTTCGATCATGCGGGCCGGTCGTTCCTTGCCTCAACCGACGCGCTGGCGCCGTATCTATCCCCCTATCTATGGTTCGACAAGCTCCATGACCATCCGTTCTGGCGTCGCCGCTGGGAG
>CAJYHD010000608.1 GCA_913773715.1 uncultured Sphingobium sp. | reverse complement strand
GTGCCGCTCTCGCGGTTGTTGAGAGCGGACGCAGGATAGTCGCCAGGGGTCACCCATGCCGGTTCGACCGTGTCCTCGTTAGTCGTATGGGGCTGGATTTTCGCGAAAGGGTCTCGCGCGTCGCGCTCCTTCGCTCCTGCCTCATCGGTGTTCCGCTTCTTCGTCGAAGGAAGCTGAGCAATGCACTGTTGCATGGAGCGGATGGCATCCGCCGAACCGGAAAGCGACAGCCGAGCGACTTCCTTCTCGTTGGCGTTGACGACCAAGCGTCTCCCCGCCGCTAACAATCGCAGAACGGGCAAGTCGAACGAGGCCATGATGTAGCCAGTACCATCTACTCGGCCGCCGCGCCCGGTCCCGCTGGCGCGAACGTCGTCGATCCAAAAGCTCGTTGAGTATTGCCCGCCTTCGACGATGCTCCACGCTGGCGACGCAATGGCGACAACGACATCCTCCGAACGTTCGTCACTGACGGTAAATAGCAGCGTCTTGGTAGGTTCGCCTTCGTACCGTGCGGCGACAGAGCAGGAATCGCCTTGGTGAGACGCGAGCCAGTTCCCTACGTAAACCGGCGAAGTCTGGACGGTCAGAATTCCGGCTAGGATTGTCGCGGCAATCACAACTAAATCTTGCGAACGATGCCGACAACGCGGCCCAATATGTATGCTTCGCCATCGGTTGCAACGATCGGCGAAACTGCAGGGTTGTCGCTGTTTATCTGAAGGCTGCCATCCGGTAGCGCCCTAAGTCGTTTAATCATACTGAACCCGCCATAGACCACGACCCAGATGCGATCCTGCTGCCTGAGACGGGTTTGTGACCGATCGATAATTACGATGTCCTGATCCAAAAGAGTCGGCATCATCGAATCGCCATCGCCACGGGCCGCATAAATCATGCTGGGTGGGGCTTCGGTGAGTGTAGCGAGCCATCCTCGGCTTACCGGGATGCGTTGAACGACTTGATAATCGTCTACGTCGCTTCCCCCTCCCATGGAGTAGCCCACTTCAATTTCCGAAATCATGACGGCGTCGAGGATGTCCGCCATCTGTTCCGGCTCGGTCTGAGCCACGAACGACTCCCGGATGCCTGCCAAGGCCAGCACGGCAGACCGATCGACGCCGTGTCGCCCGAACAAGTCTGCAAGGGCCTTCGCAAGTTCTACCGGAAGCAAGGTCTTCTTGAAGCCCTTAGGGTCTTCATAAAACGCATAGCTCGACGAAGGCAGGTCGAGGGTCTCCGCGACGGCGCGGATGGACAGCTTCGGGTCGGTCGACTCGCGGAGGCGTTTGAGGCGCGTCGTCACAGGAAGGTCGTCAGACATACCCCCATGTCGCGAAAAACTCGCACAATGTCCGTGCGGAAAGTTCGTTGACTTGTGTACGGAAAAGCCGCACATCACGCAGCCATGCAGACGCTGTTCGAAATATTTGGTGGTACGCGGGCAATGGCTGACCGGATCGGTGAGCCGCCTTCCACGGTCCAAAGTTGGAAAACCACCGGCCGTATACCTGCTGGCAAACAGCCTTTGGTCCTTAGAAAGGCTGAGGAACTCGGTCTTCCTATCACGGCAGAACTGGTGATCTGGCCGCTCGGGCGCGATTGTGCGGAGGTGCCGGCATGAACGGCGCGCTGATTGTCAGCTTCGCTTCCATTGCGGTGCCGCTGATCGGATTGGAGGTCGCTCGCAAGGTGCGCGACTGGCGTGCCCAGCCAAGCCGCGATGCGGTCTGGGTCGGGTTCGATCTGGCATCCGGCGAGGACATTTGCGTCGTTCATGACGGTACGAATTATCGGCCCGTAGATCATTCGTCATGCGGAACGAACGTGGGCAGTTCCACATGACTGTCCCAACCAAGCATCGCAAGTTGAAGATTCGCTTCGGGGACTTGCTCAATCTTATCGACGGCGGCGCAGTGGCGGCAGAAGGGTATTGCCGCGTTAATCATGCCGTTCTCTCAGGATACGCTAATACCAACCCGGAATACGCCAAGAGATTCCCGCCTGCGGACGTTATCGTCGATATTGAGAAACTAGCCGGGCAGCCATTGCTAACCGCCGAACTGGCGCTTCAAGCCGGTGGTGTTTTTGTAGCCGTACCGGAAGTTCCCGCCGGCAGGGTTGACCTTCTTCAATTGTTGGCATCGCAGTCGAAGGAGGCGAGCGACGTGACGGCGGCGATCTGTTCGGCACTTGCCGATGGAAAGATCGACAGTCGTGAGGGCCACAAGGCGATCGAGGAAATCGACCAACTGGTGCGGGTCGCAATGCAGATGCGCGCTGAACTCTCGCTAATCGTAGGAGCAGAATGATGGGTAAGCTTTACTTGCCCGCGCGCGTGCCGAACGAAGGCGCGCGCCGGTTGGCGGCTTGGATACTATCATCGCCAACGCATGAAGTGAAACGCCGGTTTGCGCGTATTGGCTTAGATTTCGGGAAAGCCGCTCGGATGATCGAGGGCGAATTACTTCCCGGAGCCGATGATCGGTTCGCCATTCGCGGGATCACAGACTTCGTGTTCGTGCGGGACTGGTCACTGCCGGCGGAAGGGCGCTGGGGCGATCCGGTTGTCTCGATCCCTATGCGGCGGGCGGCATAATGGCCCCTCTCACTGTATCGCGACTGCGCGAACTATTGAGCAGAGAGACGAACCGGGCGGCGGATGCCGAACGGCAAGTTCGTGACCTTGCGTCCGAGAATCGCCGTTTGCGGGAGCGTGTCGACGTTCTGAACGCGCAGCTTCGTAGCGGGGTGGCTCCATGATCGGGTTCGCGCTCCCCTCGCATCGTCCGATTGACGTGCTGGAACCCATGGCCGGTGCCGCCGGGCTGTTCGCTTGCTCGCCCAACGCTCTGTCATCATGGGCGATGGCATCCGGGGCGGGCGGGCGGTGCATTTATGCCCGTGCGTCCCGCCTGGGTGGGTCGCTGGGCGAGCGGGCACGGCTGCTGTCGATAGCCGGATCGATCCAGATCAATCAGGCACGCAATGCCACGGACGGTTCGGTGTTCGACTTCATCGCCACGCGGACGACGAAACCGTTCACCGTTGCCGCGACGCCGATCGACAAGGTGCCGGCATTCGCGG
>CAJYHD010000607.1 GCA_913773715.1 uncultured Sphingobium sp. | reverse complement strand
GTGGCGAGGCGGTACCCTTGCCGCGCTTCGACAAGGCGATCGACGACCGCGCGCCGCCAACCGTCTGGCCCTGCGCGCCTGACGGATGCGAATTGCTGATCTTCGAGGGATGGTGTGTGGGCGCGCGGCCGCAGGACGAGGTCGAACTGGTCGCGCCGCTCAACACGCTGGAGGCGGCGGAGGACTCGCAAGGGATCTGGCGACGGCATGTGAATGCCGCGCTGGCAAGCGACTATCCTCGATTGTTCGCCCCCATCGATACGCTGGTGCTGATGATGCCGCCGCAATGGTCCACCGTCTTGCGCTGGCGTACCGAGCAGGAGGAAGCCTTGCGCAGGATGCATGGCGCGGGCGCTGGCATGATGGATGACGCGCAACTGGCCCGTTTCGTCAGCCATTACGAGCGGCTGACCCGTCATATCTGGTCCGAAATGCCCGGCCGCGCCGACCTGTGCCTGAAGCTGGCCGAGGATCGTACGCTGGCGACCTGACGGGCGCGGCAAAAGCGAATCCGTCTTCACCCTTCGCCTATGTGCCGGGAACGCGATGGTCCGAAGCATCGCAAGGGCAAGGCTGGTAGCGCTCAACCTCGTAAAGCGATAGGGAAGGGCCCCATGACCAAGCCCACCCGCCCCGTTCGCGCCCGCCCTCGCGGAACCGGCGGTGGCGCGCCAGCGGCCCTTGTCGATGGTCCAGAATCGTCTTCGCCCAAGCGATCGTCCCCGCTCTGGGCTCGCCCAAATTTCATGGCCGTCACGACCGCGTGTCGGCGTCACGCATAAGGAGACCGACGGATGAAGTTGTTGCGTTATGGCGAGACGGGGCGTGAGCGGGCCGGGGTGCTCGACGATCAGGGCCGTATCCGTGCGCTGCCCGAGGCGCTGGGCGATCTGGCGGGCGACCGGCTGACGCCGCAGGGCCTGGCGGAAATCGCCGCGCTCGATCCCGAAACGCTTCCCGTGGTCGAGGGCAATCCGCGCCTGGGCTCGTGCGTCGCGCGTCCCGGCAAGTTCGTGTGCATCGGCCTGAACTACCGTGCGCACGCCGCCGAGAGCAATCTGCCCATCCCCGCCGAGCCGGTTGTCTTCGGCAAGTGGAGCAGCGCTGTGGTCGGCCCCAACGACAATGTCGAAATTCCGCGCGGCTCGGAAAAGACCGATTGGGAAGTCGAACTCGGCGTCGTGATCGGCACGCGTGGCCGTTACCTGACGGAAGCCGAGGCGCTGTCGCATGTCGCCGGTTACTGCGTGGTGCATGACGTGTCGGAACGCGCGTTCCAGCTGGAGCGCGGCGGCACCTGGGACAAGGGCAAGGGGTGCGACACTTTCGGCCCGACCGGCCCGTGGCTGGTCACGGCGGACGAGGTGGGCGACCCGCAGGCGCTTCGCCTGTGGCTGGAGGTCGACGGCAAGCGCTATCAGGACAGCAGCACCGCCGACATGATCTTCACGGTGGCCGAGCTGGTGTCCTATGTCAGCCAGTTCTGCACCCTGGAGCCGGGCGACATCATCTCGACCGGCACGCCCGAAGGCGTCGGCCTGGGCCAGAAGCCGCCGGTATACCTGCGCGCGGGCCAGACGGTGCGGCTGGGCATCGAGAAGCTGGGCGAGCAGACTCAGCGCATCGTTGCGGCGGGGTAAACTTAAATCACCCCTCCCCTGAAGGGGAGGGGCTAGAAGGCAATCAGTCCTCTTCGTCCATCTCGCTGTCGACGCTGTCCATGAAGTCGCGCGCGGCGTCGCGGTCTTCTTCATTGTCGAACGCGTCGTCGATGTCGGGGGCCACGCCGATCATATAGGCCAGGCACCAGAGCGCGAAGCGGCGGCCGCTGTCGCGCTCCAGCCCGAACTGGATGCGCAGCCGATCCACCCCGGCGCTGAGCTGATCGGGGGAGAGGTCGGCAATTTCTTCGGTGCCGAAAAAGCGGACGAGCAACTGGTCGAAATCCATGGCCGTCCATAGCCGACCCGTTGCCCGTTCCCAAGCCCTGCCGTCAGTTACCGGCCTGGATACGATCGCCTGCCTCGCGCTGTTCGGCGGCACGTTTGGTCAGGTTCTTGAGCGTCTCGTCGAACTTGCCCTCACGCTCTGCCATGCGGAAGGCGCGGACCTGATCGACCAGCACTTCCGACGGCGTCGGCGTTTGCGCAAACTGCGCGGCGACCGCATCGGCAAATTCCTCGAGCGGGACATAGCCCGGCCGATGCGCCTGGCCCGGCGTCAGGTCGGTCTGCACGCCCGGCGGGGCCAGCTCGATCACCTCGACCTTGCCCTCCAGCTGGGTGCGCAGCGACACGGTATAGGAATGGATCGCCGCCTTGGTCGCCGAATAGGTCGGGGCAGCGACCAGCGGCACGAAGGCGAGGCCCGAGGTAACGGTGACGATCGCCGCGTCCGCTTGGTCCTTCAGATGGTCGACCAACGCGTCGGTCAGCCGGATCGGGCCGAGCAGGTTGGTGGTGATCGTCGCCTCCGCATCCGACAGGTCGCGCGCGCCCTCCAGCCCCTCGAACCGCATGATCCCGGCATTGTGGATGACGACGTTGAGCGCGGGGAACCGCTGGATCACCTCGGCCGCGAACGTCTTGATCGCCGCGGCATCGTCGATGTCGAGCGTCAGCGCGTGCATGTTGTCGTGCCCCGCAATCGCCTCGTCGAGCGCGGCCTG
>CAJYHD010000606.1 GCA_913773715.1 uncultured Sphingobium sp. | reverse complement strand
GCCAAGTGCCGAAGTGAAGGAAAACAAGACGATGACATCGAAAAGGGCCACCAAAGCTGCCATCGCGATGCTGGCCATGGTTGCCGCCCCCGCACATGCGGAGCAGGCGCGCAACGTCATCCTGTTCCTGGGCGACGCGGGCGGCGTGCCTACGCTCAGCGCAGCGGGCATCCTCGCACATGACAAGCCGCTGTCGCTCTACATCCAGTCGATGCCCAATGTCGGCCTGTCGGAAACCGCCTCGCTCAACAATTGGGTGACGGATTCGGCGGCGGGCATGAGCGCGATCATGACGGGGCAAAAGACCAACAGCGGCATGATATCCGTCGTGCCGTCCGCCGATGGCACGGTCACGCCGGTCAAGACCTTCCTGGAATATGCCGAGCAGCGCGGCCTTTCGACCGGCGTCGTCACCAATATGAAGATCTGGGACGCCACGCCTGCCGCCTGCTACGCGCATGCCGCCTCGCGCAAGGACAAGGACGACATCCTGCGCCAGATGGTGAAGCCCCGGTTCGGCGACGGCGTCGATATCTTCATCGGCAAGGGCGCAGCTGACGCGACCGCCGCCTTCGCCAAGGATGGCACAACGCCCGATCAGGCCTTTACGAAGGCGCGCTATCGCTTCGGCAGCGATCCCGCGCTCGTGCGTCAGGCCAGCCGCGCCGCCGTGCTGCGCGACGAAAACTTCGCGCCGCTTCCCGCCGTAGAAGCCACACTCTCGCAACTGTCCCGTAATCCCAAGGGCTATTTCCTGATGGTCGAATGGGACATGCACACAGATGATCCCAAGAAGGGGCTGACCCACGCCATCGAGATGGACGACATGATCCGCCGCATCAGCGCGGTGGCGGGCAAGGATACGCTGATCCTCTTCACCGCCGATCACAGCTTCTCGCTGCGCATGGGCGGCGGCAAGCGCAACGCGCCGTTGCTCCAGCAGTTCGACGCCGAAGCCGCCAAGCCCGGCGCCACCATCGCGAACAATGCGGTGATCGGGGTCGAGGACGGTCATACCGGCGAAGAAGTGATCGCGGCCGCGACCGGCCCCGGCGCGGACAAGGTGCGCGGCTTTTTCCCGAATACTCGCCTGTTCGACGTGATGATGTCGGCCATGGGCTGGAAAAAGGACTGAAACAAATGGGCGCGGGCAGTTTCCCGTCCGCGCTAACCCTCTGTTACGCCTTCGAAATTATGTGGCAATAATGTGACAATCAGAAATATTCTGACAAAATATATCATACTATAATTTACAGCACGATATAGTGCGCGCATCCGTCCCCGATCCGCTTCTCTCGCGGTCGCGTCTGGCAGCCTGTCTGCCATCCAGAAAAGGGACTGGACCTTGAAACTGACTTCCATTGCCGCCCGGCTGCGGGCGAGCGCTGCACCTTTGATCTTTGCCACCGCTCTCGTTCAGGCCCCCGCGTTCGCGCAGGACCAGCAGGCCGCGCCTCAATCGGCAGAACCGGTAGACCAGGGCGACACCATCGTCGTCACCGGATCGCTGCTGCGTCGCATCGACAAGGAAACCGTGTCGCCGATCACCACCGTGACCGCGAACGACCTTGCCGTGCGCGGCATCACCACGGTGCAGCAGGGCGTCCAGACGCTCGCCGCCAATAATGGCCCAGCGCTCACCAACGGCTTCACCGCCAACGGTGCATTTGCAGGCGGCGCATCCGCCGTCTCGCTGCGTGGCCTCACCACCAACTCGACGCTGGTGCTGTTCGATGGCCTGCGCGCGGCTTATTATCCGCTGGCGGATGACGGCACGCGCAACTTCGTCGACCTGAACACCATTCCCGATGCGATCGTGGACCGTGTGGAAGTCGTCAAGGACGGTGCATCGGCCACCTACGGCGCGGACGCGGTCGCCGGCGTCGTCAACATCATCACCAAGCGTGAGGTGAAGGGCCTGCATCTTCAGGCCGAAGCGGGGATCAGCCAGCGCGGCGATGCCGCCAACCAGCGGCTGTCGGCCACCTACGGCTATGGCGACCTGTCGGAAAATGGCTTCAACGCCTATATCAGCGGCCATTATCTCAAGAGCGCCGCGCTTTATAATCGCGACCTTGGCCGCCCCTACAACAGCGACGACAAGTCGGGCATTTGTCATGACGGCGTGTGCGGTCCCAACGACATCGCCAATGGCGTCGATCCGCAGATCGGCTTCACCGGCCTTTCGACCGCAACCAACGTCTTCATGATCCGTCCGTTCGACCCCGCGACGAATCTGGGCATAGGCCGCTACCAGATTCTCAATCAAGCCGATGGCTGCCGCAACCTCAACCCGTACACGCTGACGGACGAGGAATATGCCGACTTCGCCACCGCGCCGCGCACCGTCTGCCAGCAGGACATCACCCGCGACTATGGTCAGGTACTGCCGAGCCAGCAGCGTTGGGGCATTTCGGGCCGCGTCACCAAGACGGTGGGCGACACGGGCGAAGCCTATCTCGAACTGAACTATGAGAACAGCAAGTCATCCTACACCGGTCTTGCCTCCACCATTCGCGCCAACGCGCCGGCGGGCATCGACTATTCGGCCTATTCGACCTCGGCCGGATCGACGCTGCTGCGCCTGCCGGTCTATGTATGCCCGCGCGGAACTGCCGCCTGCACGGCAGCCAACGGCACGCTGAACCCCAACAATCCCTTTGCCGCAGCCGGTCAGGAAGGCGCGATCATCGGCCGCCTGCCGACCAGCACCGAATATAACCAGACGGTGAGCCAGGTCTATCGCGCGGCAGCGGGCCTCAAGGGCAGCTTCGGTGACGACTGGAACTATCAGGTCGATGCGACCGCGATGGTCAGCAAGTTGAAGACCCGCGCCGACGGCTATGTCTATATCCAGCATCTGCTCGATGTGATCGCCGATGGCTCGTACAACTTCGTCAATCCCTCGGCCACGCCGCAGGACGTGCTCGACTATCTGACGCCGACGCAGATCAACCACAGCAAGGCGCAACTCTATCAGGGTCAGGCCAGCATCTCGAAGGGTCTGTTCGACCTGCCGGGTGGTCAGGTCCAGGTCGCGGTCGGCGTTGCGGCGCGCTACGAATCGCTCAACAATCCGAGCGGCAACCCGGACTATAACGGCCCGACCGAGCGCTATTTCCGCCTGAACGCCTTTGGCGCCAAGGGGCATCGCGACGTCGAATCCGCCTATTTCGAAGTCAGCGCACCGGTTGTCGATCAGCTCGAACTGACGGCGGCAGGCCGCTACGATCATTACTCGACCGGAGAGGATAATTTCTCGCCCAAGTTCGGCGCGAAGTCCAAGCCGATCCGCGAGCTGATGTTCCGCGGCACCTATTCGCGCGGCTTCCGCGTGCCGAGCTTCGCCGAAACCGGCGCGCTGCCCACGACCGGCTATGTGACGCAGCAGGTGGGCAATCTGCCCGCATCCTTCACGAGCCAGCATCTCAACCCCGATGGCTCGTTCAACAATTATATCACGGCCTATTCGATCGGTCAGACGACCGTCGGAAAC
>CAJYHD010000605.1 GCA_913773715.1 uncultured Sphingobium sp. | reverse complement strand
GCCGCTGGGGCAGTTGCACGTCGGGTGGCACGATCCGCTATAGCTGGCGGCTGATCCTCTGCCCGCCGGATGTAAGGCGTGCGACGGTGGCGCACGAACTGGCGCATCTATTGCACATGGATCACAGCCCCGCCTTCCATGCTGCGCATGCGCGGATATTGGATGGCGATCCGAAGCCTGCGCGCGCCTGGCTCAAGGCGCATGGCGGCGGGCTGCACCGCTATATCGGCTGACTTGGGTGGCTCGGCGCAAGCGCTATCTCACGGCGACGATGGCGGATGGTTACGTCAAGCGGATCGGGCCGACGGCGGACGCCTTCACGCATTATTGGCGGATCGTCGCGCTGCTCCAGAATGGCAAGACGGAGGTATTCTGGGGCCACACGCGGTCGCTGGCCGAGGCGAAGCGCAAGCGCGCGGCGGCGCCAGAGGGCGCCAAGATGCGCGGCTGGCAACGCTATGATTTCGAGATCGTGGAACTGGTCGAGTCGGACGATTAGCGGCGATGCGGCCACGCGCCGTCTTCGTCCGCGCAGATATGCTCCGCATCGCGCAGATGGGGCAGGCCGCAAGTACGGCAGGTGACGTAATCCCCGGGGACGAGGCCGTGGCCGACCGCGACCCGCTCGTCGAAGACATAGCAGTCCCCCTGCCAGCGGCTGTTTTCGGGGGAGACTTCCTCCAGATATCGCAGGATGCCGCCGTTTAGGTGGTAAACGTCGTCGAACCCGCGTGCCTTTACCAGCGCCGTCGACTTCTCGCACCGAATGCCCCCGGTGCAGAACATCGCGATCTTGGGGCTGCGGCCTTCCTCTTGCAGCTTGGCGGCGAACGCGTCGAACCAGGCGGGAAATTCGCGGAAGGACCGGGTTGCAGGGTCGATCGCGCCTTCGAACGTGCCGCACGCGACCTCGTAGGCGTTGCGGGTGTCGATGACGACCGTGTCGGGATCGGCGAGGAGGGCGTTCCAGTCCTCGGGATCGAGATGGGTCCCGGCATTGTGGGCGGGATCGAGGTCACCGACGCCGAGCGTCACGATCTCCGGCTTCACCTTTACCTTCATGCGCGCGAAGGGGGCTTCGACCGCTTCGGAATATTTGACGTCCAGCGCTGCGCAGTCGGGAAGCGCGCGGATGTGAGCGATCAGCGCGGCGATCGCATTCTCGTCGCCCGCGACGGTGCCGTTGATCCCCTCGCCCGCAACGATGAGCGTGCCGCAGGTGCCGAGGTCTGCGCAAAGGCTCCGCAGATCGGCGGCGATGGCTTCGGGGTCAGCGAAGCGGGCGAAGCGGTAGAGCGCGGCAATTTTATAGTTCGTGGACGGTGAAATGGACATGGCGCGCCTATAGGCGTTTGCGCCGGCTCTTGAAAGAAGCGGCGCGAGGGCGCATAGGCGAGCGATGGTTCCCCTTTCGTTCGCAGGTCACGAATTTCTGGCGCTGCCCGAAGCTGCGCTCTTTTGGCCGGCGCGTGGAGCGTTGCTGGTCGCCGATCTGCATTTCGAGAAGGCAAGCTGGTTCGCGCGCTTCGGCCAGTTCCTGCCACCGCACGACAGCGACGCGACGCTCGATGCGATCGAGGCATTGGTGGCGCGGACGGGTGCGACGGCGGTCTGGTCGCTGGGCGACAGCTTTCATGATGCGGATGGCGCAGCGCGGCTCGACCGACGGACGCGGGCGCGGCTCAATGCGTTGACTGATCGGCTGGACTGGACCTGGATCGTCGGCAATCACGATCGGGATGTCGGCGACATGCCAGGCGGGCGACGCGTGGCCGAGGCGGAGGTCGGCGGCATCTGGCTGCGGCATGAAGCCGAGCCGGGCGACATTCGACCGGAAATCTCCGGGCATTTCCACCCCAAGCTGCGGCTATCGCTGCGGGGGCGGCATATATCGCGCCGCTGCTTCGTGGGATCGGCGACCAAGCTTATCCTGCCTGCGCTCGGCGCGCTCACCGGCGGTCTCGATGCGGGACATGGCGAGATACGCCGCGCCGTCGGGCCGGGTGCGGCTGCGTTGGTGCCAGTCGCGGACCGGATGCTGCGCTTTCCGTTATCGTAACTCTTCCCCTACGGCATGGCGCTGTAAAGCGTGACCGGATTGCAACGCGCGATATCGTCGCGATTGTTGCACTTGCGGAAAAAGCCCGGAAACATTCAGTAACTTGCCATCCCCTTGCTGTGGCAGCATAATCACCCTCGCGTGACGCGGCGTTAAGCTGCGCCGGACAGGGAGAGGATAGCAAACATGACAGACAAGAGTCTCTGGCTGACGACCGTTGGCGCCATGGCCTTCCTTATGGGCGCCCCACTTGCCGCCGCGCAGGAAGAGGCAGCGCCGCAGCCCGTGGCGGAAGATCCCGGCGCGGACATCATCGTCACCGCGACCCGCCGGGCAAGCCCCTTGTCCGATGTTCCGATCGCCGTGTCCGCCGTGGGCGCGCAGGCAATGCAGAATAGCGGCGCGAGCGACATCCGCACGCTGAACCAGTTGGCGCCGTCGCTGCTCGTCTCCTCGACCGGTTCCGAAGCCAATGCTTCGGCGCGTATTCGCGGCATCGGCACGGTGGGCGACAATCCGGGTCTGGAAAGCTCGGTCGCGGTGTTCATCGACGGCGTCTATCGTTCGCGTACCGGCGCGGGTCTCAACGAACTGGGCGAGATCGAGCGGGTGGAAGTCTTGCGCGGCCCGCAGGGAACGCTTTTCGGCCGTAACGCATCGGCGGGCCTCATCAACATCATCAGCAAGGCACCGGAAAAGACGTTCAGCGCCAAGGGTGAAGTCACCTACGGCAATTACGACTATTGGCGGCTGGCGGGACGTGTCACCGGGCCGATCGCGGAAGGGATCGCGCTGTCGCTCGATGGCGTGTGGAGCAAGCGCGACGGCTTCTACAAGCTGGTGGATGGCGCAGGCAACAAAGTCGGCGACACCAATGATCGTGACCGCTATTTCCTGCGCGGACAGGCGCTGATCGAACCCAATGATGCGCTGTCGATCCGATTGATCGGCGACTACACCAATCGCGACGAAAGCTGTTGCGGCGCGGCCTATATTGAGACGCGTGAGCGGCGACCGGTGGCGGGCGGGGGCTATTCGACTGCACCCTTCAACCGCATCGTGGCGATCCTGGCGGGGCAGGGCAGCGTCATCGCTGCCGACCCCTATGATCGCGAACTCGCCATCACGCCGGGTCGCGATTATGTGAGCAAGCTCAAGGACTGGGGCGTGTCGGGCGAGATCAACTATGATTTCGGGAACGCAAAGTTGACCAGCATCACCGCCTATCGCGATTACAAGTCCCGCGACTATGGCGATTATGATTATAACCGCGCCGACCTGCTCTATCGCGATCCCAATACCTTCCGCCAGTTCAAGACCTTCACGCAGGAATTGCGGTTGCAGGGTTCCGCGTTCGGCGAGGCGCTCGACTGGCTGGTGGGCGGCTATTATTCGAACGAGAAGCTGACGTTGCAGGACAACATCCGCTTCGGTGCGGATTATGGCCGGTTCGCGGCCTGCCGCCTGATGGCGGGTGCGGGTGCGACCAGCAACTTCACCGCGCAGCAACTGGCGGCCTGCGGCAGCGGGCTGGCGACCGGCGCGCTGATCACCGGCACGCAGGCGCAGCTCAATGCAGGGCTTGCTCCAGCAATTCGGCCGAGTCTGATCGCGCAGGGCGTGCCGGCCGCGCAGGCGACGGCGATCGCCACTGGCCAGGCAGCGGCCATCTCGACCGGTCTTGGCAATGGCCTCCGCGCGCTGGCGGCAATTCCGTCCGGCACGGGTGACGTGGCGTCGCGCTATTATCAGAAGAGCCAGAACTGGGCGCTGTTCACGCACAATATCATTCACCTGACCAAGCGGCTCGATCTGACGCTGGGGCTTCGCTACACGCGCGAGCGCAAGCGTTTCGCGGCGGATTTCGACAACAATAACGCCACCTGCGCGGCGTTGCAGTCGTCCGCGCTGCCGGGGATCGCCAATAACGCGGCCTTGGGCAGCGCTGCGGCGCTGGCGGGCGGCATCCTGACGCTCGGGTGCCTCGGCAACGGATCGACCACGCTCAATGCGCTCGACCTCAACGACCGGTTCAGCGACGGCGAGTTTACAGGGACCGGCGTGCTGTCATGGAAGCCGACCGACGACCTGCTGCTCTATGGCAGCTATTCCAAGGGTTATAAGGCGGGCGGCTATAATCTCGACCGGTTCCAGCTGGGATCGACCGGACTCAACACCGTGCCGGCTGTCTATGCGCCGCGCACCAATGCCGATGTGGCGAGCCTGCGCTTTGCCGCCGAGAAGGTCGATGCGTTCGAAATCGGTCTGAAGTACAGTCAGCCCAAATGGAGCGCCAATGTCGCGGCGTTCCGGCAGGAATTCAAGAACTTCCAGCTTAATACCTTCAACGGCACCAGCTTTGTCGTGCAGAATATCAACGGCTGCGACAGCGCGCTGTCGGCGGCCCGCACCTGCGCGGCGGACGATGTCGGGCCGGGCCTGATCAGCCAGGGCGTCGAGCTGGAACTGACCACGAGTCCCGCGCGCAACTTCCGGGTGTCGGGCGGCCTCACCTATTCGGAGGCGAAGTTCGCCAAGCGGCTGGTCGGCAGCGGCGACGGGCGCGTGCCGCTCGACCCGGCGCTATTCCTGCTGCCCGGATCGATCAACTCCAACGCGCCCAAGATCGTGGCGACGACCAGTCTCGTCTGGACGCCGGAGATCGGATCGAACGGCATGTCGGCGCTCTTCTACATCGACAGCCGCACGATGAGCGACTTCAACACCGGCTCCGACCTGTTCCCCGAAAAGGCGCAGGACGGCTTTACGGTGGTCAATGCGCGCGTCGGCATCCGGGGCAAGGATCAGCGCTGGGCGGTCGAATTCTGGGGACAGAATATCTTCAACCAGGATTACACGCAGGTCGCCTTCAGCAGCCCGCTTCAGTCGAGCAGCCCGGCGACGTCGACCACCGGCCAGTTCGCGGGCGGCGCGCCGATGGCGAACCAGCTGATCTCTGCCTATCTGGCCGAGCCGCGCACCTATGGCGTCACTTTGCGCGGGAGTTTCTGATCATTCCCCTGCCGCTGCCGGGATCAAGCCGCGCAGGGGCAGGGCGTTCGCCGAACAGGGCGGTGCCGATGCGGATGTCGGTTGCGCCCAGCATGATCGCGGTTTCATAGTCGCCGGACATGCCCATTGACAGGCGCGGGAGGCCCTCTTCCCGCGCCATTTTTGCGAGCAGCGCGAAATAGGGCGCGGATTCGACATCGG
Source organism: uncultured Sphingobium sp. (assembly GCA_913773715.1). The sequence continues at coordinate 4,290 of CAJYHD010000605.1, read as the reverse complement.
CGGGCGGCACGCACATCAGACCCAGGACGGGGATGTCGGCGTTGCGCGCGGCGGCGATCAGCGCGGGCGTTTGCGCAATCGGGCAGCCGCCCTTCTGATCCTCCGCGCCGATATTGACCTGAATATAGCAGGGAACTTGCCGACCCGCTGCATTCATCGCTTTGGCGAGCGCGGTGATCAGCGAGGGGCGGTCGAGCGCGTGGATGGCATCGAAAAGCGCGACCGCATCGGCGGCCTTGTTCGATTGGAGCTGGCCGACGAGGTGCAGCGCGATGTCGGGATGTTCCGCGCGCAGGGCGGGCCATTTGTCCTGACTTTCCTGCACACGATTTTCGCCGAACACGCGTTGTCCTGCGGCGATGAGCGGGCGGATCGCATCGGCATCGTGCGTCTTGGAAACGGCAATGAGGGTGACGTCATCGCCACTACGGTCGGTCAGGCGGGCGGCGCGCGCCATGCGGTCACGCAAGGCGGCGAGGCGTTCGGAAGCGGCTTCGATGCTGTCGGTCGTCATGCGGGCTGCTATAGGCGAGGGCGATGCGACAGAGCCACCGCAAAAAGCTGCCCAGCCTCTGGCTGTTCACCGACGAACGCGTGTCGGATGCTGCGTTGCTCGCGGCGGTCGAGCGGCTGCCGCGAGGAAAGGCGGGGATTGTTTTCCGCCATTACCGGACGGAAGCGCTGGCGCGGCGTGCCTTGTTCGAGAAGGTGCGGGCGATTGCTCGACGGCGGCGGCTAGTGCTGATGCTGGCGGGTGATGCGAGGATGGCGGACGCCTGGCGCGCGGATGGGTGGCATGGGTGGGGCGTTGCCGCGCCTGCGCGCCCGATGCTGCGGAGCACTCCGGTGCATGATGTGCGTGAACTGGTCGAAGCGCGGCGGGCAGGGGCGGATATCGCGTTTCTATCGCCCCTGTTCCCTACCCAATCGCATCCTGGAGGGCGTTCGCTCGGGCGAGTGCGGTTTGCGGCACTTGCGCGTCAGACTTCAACCCCGGTGATGGCGCTGGGGGGCGTTTGCGTTTCACATCGGAAGATGCTGCGGGGACTGGGCGCTGAAGGGTGGGCGGCTATCGATGGGTTGAGTGGTACGGGTGGTCGGCGATCGAAGGGGTAGCTAAAGAAGAAGCCCTTCGACAGGCTCAGGGCGAACGGGTTTCTGGTTGGGGCGACTACGCCCCGCGTGGCCCCAGCAGGATGATCCCCGCCCCGCACAGGCAGACCGCCACGCCGATCACGTCCCAGCGGTCGGGTCGTACGCCTTCGGCGATCCAGAGCCAGAACAAAGCCGCGAGGATATAGACACCGCCATAGGCTGCGTAGGCGCGGCCTGCCTGATCGCTGTCCACTTGTGCGAGCAGCCAGGCGAAGACGGCGAGCGAGATGAGGCCGGGGCCGAGCCATAGAATGGATTTGTCGAGCCGCCACCATGCCCAAAAGGCGAAGCAGCCCGCGATTTCGGCGAGAGCAGCGGAAATATAGATGATCGCTGTCATGCCGAGCGATCAGCCGAATTAGCAGGAGAGGCCGCCAGATCGATCCGGCAGCACTTTACGAAAATCAGAACTTGAAGACCGTGCCGAGATAGACCGCCTGGCTGTCCTGCCGGTCGTCGGTCATCGGGGTCAGGCGACCCGCAACGCTGTTGTTGTAGCGCACGCCCGCCGTGACGTTCAGGTTGCGGGTCAGCGAATAGGAGCTGGCAAGATCCAGCGAATAATCCTTTTCCGCCGCAGCCGGGTTTCGCTCGCCGGGTTCGCGACGCGTTTCGACGATCATCTTCGTGCTGAAGCGGGTCTTCTTGCCGTCATCCAGCGAGAAATTCTTCGAGTCCGCCAGCGTTTCGACCGGAACCGGGTCCAGCGCCTTGCGACCCGTCGTTTCGGGCAGCGCGAACTTGCGCCAGTTATGCGCGCCGTTCAGGCTGAAGGCGACCGGCTTGATATCGACCGGATCGATCGTGCGCATTATCGGCATGCCGTCGTTACTGGCACGAACCATGACCGTGATCGAACGCTGGCCGCTCAGTGAACCGCTGGTCGGGGTGAAGCGGAAGCCTTGGCGGCTGGCCGACGCCGCGATTTTCGCATAGGCGGCGGCAAGGCGCGGGTCCTTGATCGTCGGGGTGAAGGAAGAGATGCTGCCGAGATCGCTAAGCGAAACACGTGCATCACCGTGCGGACGCACCATCTCGGATACCGCGCCGATCGCGGGAGACAGCATGAAGCCAGCTACGGCGATGGCCGAGCCTGCCAATGCTAAATGTCCCCTGTTCGTACGCATGATCCGACTCACATCCCCCTAATTGATCTTTGGTAACGCTCTACACGCGAAAAGCCTCCACTGGCTAGGGGCTCCACGGCAATTTGTCCGACCTGTTGCACGGAACACACAGACTCCGGTCGAGCATGTTCCCTATGCTCATGATGCGCCGGGACGGGTGGAATGCCAGCCCCCTTGCCCAATGGCGCGTGGCCACTATAGAAGCGGGCAGTTTTTCGTCTTTTTCAGCTAGGACATGCCTGATGGTCCGCCGCCTTTCCGCTTCCGTTTCCGCCAGCCTGATGCTGGCCGCGCTCCTGCCGCTCGCCGCGTGCGGGGGCGGTGCGAAGAACCGGCCAAAGGCGGATCTTGCCGCGTCGAAGGTGACGACGATCGGCGTCAACGCTTATCTCTGGCGCGCGAGCCTCGACACGCTGTCGTTCATGCCGATGGTGCAGACCGATTCGAACGGCGGGGTGATCGTCACCGACTGGTACATCAACCCCAATACGCCGACCGAGCGGATGAAGCTGACCGTGTCGATTCTGGATCAGGATCTGCGCGCGGACGCATTGCGCGTCGCGGCAAGCCGTCAGGTGTCGCAGGGTGGCCAGTGGGTTGATGCGCCGGTCAAGGCCGCGACGACGCAGAAGCTGGAGGAGATCATCCTCACCAAGGCCCGCGACCTTCGCCGCATGGCGATCGGCTAAGCTTCTTACCATAAACTTCCGTTCGGGCTGAGCCAGTCGAAGCCCTGCACTTTCTGAAGAAGGACGGCCCTTCGACAGGCTCAGGGCGGACGGTTCTGAGATGCAGGGATTATACTATGCAAAGGCGTTTCAACCCCTTGGAAGCCGATGCCCGCTGGCAGGCGGTCTGGGAGGAGAAGCAGAGCTTCAAGGCGGATGACGCCTCCACCAAGCCGCGCAGCTATGTGCTGGAGATGTTCCCCTATCCGTCCGGGCGCATCCATATCGGCCATGTCCGCAACTATTCGATGGGCGACGTGCTGGCCCGCTTCCGCCGGATGACAGGGCATGAAGTGCTGCATCCGATGGGCTGGGACGCGTTCGGCATGCCCGCCGAGAATGCGGCGATGGAAAAGAAGGTGCATCCGGGCAGCTGGACGCGCGACAATATCGCCAACATGCGCGCACAGCTCAAGAAGCTCGGTTTCGCGATCGACTGGTCCAGAGAACTCGCGACCTGCGAGTCGGACTATTACGGCCATGAGCAGGCGCTGTTCCTGGACATGCTGGAAGCGGGCCTCGTCTATCGCAAGGAGTCGGCGGTCAATTGGGACCCGGTCGACATGACCGTGCTGGCGAACGAGCAGGTGATCGACGGCAAGGGCTGGCGATCGGGCGCGGTGGTCGAGAAGCGCAAGCTCAACCAGTGGTTCCTCAAGATCACGCAGTTCGGCGACGATCTGCTCGAAGGGCTGGCCGGCCTTGACCAGTGGCCCGACAAGGTCCGCACGATGCAGGAAAACTGGATCGGGCGGTCGAAGGGCTTGCAGTTCTGCTTCGAATTTTCGCCCTTCCCCGAGCGGGAGGAGCTGGAAGGCGTCGAGGCAGGCGCCGGCATTTCCGTCTATTCGACGCGCCCCGACACGATCTTCGGCGCGAGCTTCGTCGCGATTGCCGCCGACCATCCGGTGGCGCAGGCGGTGGCGGCGAACAATGCCGATGCTGCCGCCTTCATCGCGCTCTGCAAGGAAGGCGGGACGACCGCGGCGGAACTGGAGACGGCGGAGAAGCTGGGCTTCGATACCGGCCTGTCGGTGGTGCATCCGTTCGACCCGGCATGGCAGTTGCCCGTCTTCATCGCCAATTTCGTGCTGATGGACTATGGCACCGGCGCGGTGATGGGCGTGCCCGCGCATGACCAGCGCGACCTCGATTTCGCGCGCAAATATATGTTGCCAGTCGAGCGCGTCGTCGCCGCCGATGGCGAGGCGGACAAGCCGATCCATGACGAAGCCTATACTGGGCCGGGCAAATTGGTGAACAGCCGCTTCCTCGACGGC
>CAJYHD010000604.1 GCA_913773715.1 uncultured Sphingobium sp. | reverse complement strand
CCATTCCTCGTTCGAGGCGATGCGCAACCAGCTGAGCGCCGGGCTGAATATGGGTATGGCGGGCATCCCGTGGTGGACGACCGATATCGGCGGCTTCCATGGCGGCGATGTCGGTCGTCCACCACGGGATGCCCGCCAGCCCCATGTTCAGCCCGGCGCTCAGCTGGTTGCGCATCGCCTCGAACGAGGAATGGATGTCACCCGACCAGACGAGCGCGCCGTAACGCTGGCTGCCCGCCCAGGCGCAGCGGATCAGGCTGACGATCTCGGTCTCGCCCTCCGCGGCCAGGCCGTCGTAAAAGGCCTGCGCGTAATGCAACGGATAGGCGTTGCCGACCTCCAGCACACTGCCGCTGTGATAGCGATAATTATCGAAGTCATAGGCGCTGTATTCGGGCTCGGCCTCGTCCAGCCAAAACAGCGCCACGCCCTTGTCGCGGTAATTGCGCTTCGCCCGGTTCCACAGAAAGCCGCGCGCGCCGGGATGGGTGACGTCGATGAAGCGGGTATTGCCCAGAAATTCCTGCTGCACGTCCAGCCCACGGATGGAGCGCACCAGATAACCCTTCTCGACCATCTCGCGATAATTTTCCGAGCGGTGATCGACCGTCGGCCAGATCGATACGAGCAGTTCGGTGCCCATCGCCTTCAGTTCAGCGGTCATCGCGGCGGGATCGGGCCATTCGCGTTCGTCGAACCGCCAGTCGCCCTGCACCGGCCAGTGAAAGAAGTCCGCGACGATCACCGCCAGCGGAATGCCGCGCGCATGATAATCGCGCGCCACCGCCAGAAGCTCGCCTTGCGTGCGGTAGCGCAGCTTGCTCTGCCACAGCCCCAGCGCATAATCGGGCATCATCGGCACCGTGCCCGTCACCTGCGCATAGTTTCGCACGATGTCGGCGGGCGTGTCGCCCGCCGTGATCCAGTAATCGATCTCACGCGCGGCCTCGGCGGTCCAGGTCGCGCCGTTGGCGGCGAAATGCACCGCGCCGACAGCGGGCATGTTCCATAACAGGCCATAGCCATGGCTGGAGACGACGAAGGGCACGCTGGCCTGCGAATTGCGCTGCGCCAGTTCCAGCGTGCATCCGGCCAGGTCCAGATTGGGCTGCTGATACTGGCCCATGCCGTACAGCCGTTCGCCCGGCTTCGCCTCGAACCGGACGGTGATGCGCGCGGCGTCGCCGGTCAGCGGCTTGAACTCGCGTCCGGCCAGCCCAAGCGCGCTGATCGTGCGCACCTCGTCGGTGCCGACCGTCCAGAATTTGCTGATCGTGTCACGCTGCCGCCACTTCTCTTCCAGCAGCAGCTCGCCGCTTGCGTTGAGGAAACGGACTCGGCCCTGCAGGTCGACCTCGGCGGTGATCCGGCCTTGCGTGATGCGCGCGGTCGCCCCGTCGCGCGTGACGACCGGCATGGCCTGCGCGGCCGCATCGCCCGGCAGCAGCGCCCCGGCCCGCGCCCCCGAGTCGGTAAAGGGCGACGCGCGCAGGCGCAGGCCGTCGGCCCCATGCGCCTCGATCCGCAACCAGTCCCCATTATAGGTCCACGCGATGGCGCGGTCTTCCAGAACAAGCGTGTCCAAAACGACGCGATCCTCTCCATGCCATTCTTCGGTGGCCGTAAACGTTTACGGGTTTCAGCCCTTTGCGGTGCCCTGTCAATGATTTTGTTGGTCATCGACCGGCGGGGGACTTGTGCGAAACCCGTCGCGCCGCGACTACGGGCACATGGACATACGCGAACTTGCGCGCCACCTGGGGCTGTCGATCGGCACGGTGTCGCGTGCGCTCAACGATCGCAAGGACGTCAGCCCGGCGACCCGAAAGCGGGTGGTCGAGGCGGCGGCGAAGCACGGCTATATCCCCAACCAGTCGGGGCGGACGCTGCGCAGCGGGCGGACGGGCACGGTCGGCTTCATGCTGACGCTGGAACATGACAGCGCGATCCACGGCGATCCCTTCTTCATGGCGCTGCTCGAAGGTTTGCAGAACGGCCTGAGCGAGCAGGACCTCGACCTCGTGGTGCTGCTGGCGCGCAAGGGCGAGGATGCGCTGACCTTCCTACGCCGCCATGTCTCGCGCGGGACGGTCGATGGCTGGGTGCTGTCGGGTACGCAGCATGAGGATCCGCGCATCCCCTTCCTGCTCGACCGCAACATCCCCTTCGTCGCGCTGGGCCGCACCGCGATCGATCGCGACCATGCCTGGATCGACCTGGATTTCGAGGGCGTCGTGGCCGATGCGATGACGTTGCTGACCGAGGCGGGCCATCGCCGCATCGGCCTGGTCGCGCCCCCCGCGACGATCAACAACAGCCATATCGTCGTGGAACGCTATCGCCACGCGCTCGCGCAGGCGGGCATCGCCTATGACCCGATGCTCGTCCATCACGGCGAAACCGACGAGAGCGATGGCGAGGCGACGGCGAGCGAGCTGATGGCCCTGTCCGACCGGCCGACCGCGCTGCTGCTGATGGGGGAGACGGCGCCGGTCGGGGCTTACCGCGCGCTCCGTGGCCTGGGGCTGGAGCCGGGGCGCGACGTCGCGGTGATCGGTCTGCGCGACAACCCCGCCTGCCGCGCGCTGTCCCCCGACCTGACCTGCTTCTCGCTGGAACTGGGCGATCTGGGCCTGGCGCTGGCACGCGGGCTGGTTGCGATGCTGCCCGGCACGTCCGTCCGGGCAAGCCAGCCGGTCCAGACCTTGTGGGGGATGACGCTGCGCCTGGGGCAGAGCCATCAGGCCCGGCCCTGAACGGCGAGACCTCGGCGGACAGCAATATTTTGTTACTTTCACGGCGATGCCGCGTTGTCGAAGGACTGTCTGTCCGAGGTACCGTTACACATGCCCCTGCCCGCCGATCGTCATTCTCTTCTGGAATCCCAGATCGGAAGAGCACACGTCTGAACTCCAGTCACTGCATAC
>CAJYHD010000603.1 GCA_913773715.1 uncultured Sphingobium sp. | reverse complement strand
CCTCGTGCTGATGTGCGTCTCGAACTTCAGCTTTGCAGCGCTCGCCGCGTTGGGGAAAAGCAACTGGGGGATGGCAGGCGCGATCGGCTTCGAGAATTTTTCGAGCGGCGTCGGCGGCGTGACCGTGGTTGCCTACTTCTCTGCACTCTGCGATCTCCGATTCACCGCCGCGCAGTATGCGCTAATTTCCGCAGCGGCCAGTATCGTGGGTCGGTTCCTGACCGGGACGACGGCTGGCGCATTGATCGAGCAGTTCGGATATGTCGACTTCTACCTTCTCACCACCGCACTCGCCGTGCCTGGCATCGCCCTGTTCTCGTTGATGATGCGAGCCGGATTGATCGATGCCAGCGTCGGCACAGCCGCAACGGAAGAGGCTCAGTCCGCGACATAGATTTGCAACGGACGCCCCAGATCGGCATGGGCCTGCGCCACAGCCTGTAAACAAGTGAGCGCACCCAGCGCATGATCGTTGCCGAGCAGGGTCGCCAGGCGTTCATAGGCGGCGTTGGGATCGCGCAGGGCCATGCCCGTCGCTTCCATCAAGCGGCCTTCATCAATCGTCATGCGCGCGCAGCAGCAGGGCGCGACGAGTATCTTGCGGCTGGAAACCCGTGCCAGTTCCAGCATCATCGCGCGCATCAGGACAAGCGGTCGGCGATAACTGCGGCCAAATGCCCCCAGCATTGCGTTCGCAGTATGGGCGTCATTAACCCCGGCCGTCGCCATCCGGCGAACCGCGAAAAGAAACAGGCGGTTGCCATAGCCTCCCGGAATGGAACGCGATTGATCGAGAGGAGAGGTTTTTTCAAGCGCCATGATCATCTGCCTTGCTGCTGTCGATAGCGGCAAGCTACGCTATTGCGAGTTAATCGCAAGAAAAATCAGTCGGGCAGTTGATCGTTCAGTCGCAAAATTTGACCCGCAAGGTACAGCGATCCGGCAAACAGGATGTTGCGCGCTGTTGGCTGGGCAGCAGCGATGGCGGCGATCGCGTCCTCGGGTCGATCCAACGCCGAACAGCCGATGCCCCAGTTCGCCGCTATATGTTCGAACCGTTCGGGTGGGTGGCAACCATGACCGGGAACGGGCAAAGCATAAATGTGCGCGACCTTGTCCACGAAGGGAGCAAGAAAGGCATCAATATCCTTATTGTCCAGCATGCCAATGACAAGGTGGAGCTTCTCGCCCTCGAGAAGATCGTCATCGAAGTATCGACTGATCGCCTCACCGGCGTTTGCATTATGGCCGCCATCAAGCCAGGCGACGCTGTCCTTCGTGAGCGGTTCGAGCAATGGTCCGCGTTCGAGCCGTTGCAGGCGCGCGGGCCAGTGTGTCCATAGGGGAGCGGCTTTCAGCGCCGCTTCGGAAACAGGCACCCTGTCCTGATGACGGAGCATGGCAAAAGCGAGGGCGGCGTTCTGCGCCTGATGCGATCCCGCCAATCGCGGAAGTGGTGTGTCAAAATGCCCCTGCGTGTCGCGATAATGGAGCCGATCGCGATAGATGGCGGCGTCCCAGCTTTCCCCCTGAGCAATCCAGCGCGCTCCCGCACCTTCGGCGGCTTTTTCGATGATGGGATGTAGCCGGTCAGGATAGCGCTGCGTCACCAAAGCCGCGCCTTTCTTTGCAATCCCTGCTTTTTCGGCTGCAATTTGCTCCAGTGTATCGCCCAAAAAAGCCTGATGATCGATGCCGAGTTGCGCGATGCCGCAGACGGCGGGCGTGGCGATGACGTTGGTCGCATCAAGCCGTCCGCCCAGTCCCACCTCGATGATGCAGGCGTCGGCGGGATGTTCGGAGAAGGCGAGGAACGCCGCGGCCGTCGTCACTTCAAAAAAGCTGGCGCCGATCCCTTCGGCTATGTCGAGAACGCGTGCGAGATAAGCGGCGAGTTCTTCGTCAGTGATCAGGCTTCCGGCGATCCTGATACGCTCGTTGAACCTAACGAGGTGGGGCGAGGTGAAGACATGAACGGTCTTGCCAGCAGCCTCGAGCGCCGCGCGCAGGAAGGCGCAGGTCGATCCCTTGCCGTTCGTGCCTGCTACATGGAACACGGGCGGCAGGCGGAGATGCGGATCATCGAGCCGCTCAAGCAGCCGGGTGATCCGCTCAAGTCCTAATATATCAGCGCCGGGCGACAGCGACCAAAGGCGGTCAAGCTGGGCCTGAACTCCCGGATCGTCCGACACGGCATGATCGGGCATGTTCGCTCCCCGGAAGCTTCGTCAGGCTGCTGCGCGGGGCGTCAGATAACCGATGACGCGGGCAAGCGTATCGCGCAGCTCGTGGCGATGAACCACCATGTCGAGCATGCCATGATCGAGCAGATATTCTGCACGCTGGAAGCCTTCGGGCAGCTTTTCGCGAATCGTGCTTTCGATCACGCGCTGGCCCGCAAAGCCGATCAGCGCATTCGGCTCTGAAATCTGGATGTCGCCCAGCATCGCATAGCTGGCGGTGACACCTCCGGTCGTCGGATCGGTCAGCACGACGATGTAGGGAAGACCCGCCGCATGCAGCTTCTGGATCGCGACGGTGGATCGCGGCATCTGCATCAGCGATAAAATGCCTTCCTGCATGCGCGCGCCGCCTGCCGCAGTGAAGATCACATAGGAGCATTTGTGCGCGATCGCATCGTTGACGCCCTGGATAAAGGCCGCGCCGACGCCCATGCCCATCGATCCGCCCATGAAGGCGAAATTCTGCACGCCCATGACGAGCGGCACATCATCGATCGTGCCCCGCGCGTTGATCAGCGCATCTTGGTCGCCTGTCGATCCACGCGCTGCCTTCAGCCGGTCGGGATAACGCTTGGTGTCGCGGAATTTGAGCGGGTCTTCGGGGACATGCGGCGTCGGCAACAGGATGAAGCCGGCGTCCAATATCTGCTCGAACCGATCGGACGGACCGATGCGGCCATGATGGTCGCAGCGGGGACAGACGGAGAGATTTTCCTCCCACTCCTTGATGAAGACCATTTCCGAGCAAGACGGGCATTTGTGCCACAAGGTCTCGGTCGTGGTTTCCTTCTTGGCGATGAAGGGGATCGCGTTGCGGACGCGGTTGATCCAGCTCATGCAGCTGTCTCCCGTTTATGAGTGATGAGGGCGCCGGACAGATCGGCTACGAATTTCTGGACGAAGGGGGCGGCGGCGTCACCATGGCTGCCGACGATGTCGACGATCGCGGAGCCGACGACCACGCCATCGGCGATCCGCCCGATCGCCGCTGCCTGCTCAGACGTACGAACGCCGAAGCCAACGGCGACGGGCAAGTCGGTCGCTGACTTCAGCCGATTGACGGCAAGTTCGATATTGGTTTGCGCCGCCTGCTGCTTGCCGGTGATGCCTGCGACGGAAACATAGTAGAGAAAACCGCTAGCGCCCGAAAGCACGGTTGGCAGGCGAGCGGCGTCTGTAGTCGGCGTCGCGAGGCGGATGAGGTGAACGCCCTCGGCACGCAACGCAGGGCCGATTTCCTTGTCTTCTTCGGGCGGAATGTCGACACAGATGACGCCATCGACGCCAGCCTCGCTGCATTGGGCGGCGAACCAGTCCGACCCGCGAATGAGCATCGGATTGGCATAGCCCATCAGGATGAGCGGGGTATCGGGATGACGCTGGCGAAAGTCCGCGGCGAGCGCGAAGATGTCGGCGGTCTTCGTACCGGCCCCCAAGCTCCGCAGGTTTGCAAGTTCGATCGCCGGACCATCCGCCATCGGATCGGTGAACGGCATGCC
>CAJYHD010000602.1 GCA_913773715.1 uncultured Sphingobium sp. | reverse complement strand
TCCGCCTCGACGTTCTGCAACGCGACGCCCTGCTCGGCCGCGGCATATTGATCGCGGAAGCCACTCACGACCGGATGCCCCGCAACTGATCGTTCCAGTCCTTGTAGCCATCGGCAGGCCACATGATGCGCGTGTCGAAGCCGCGCTCGGCCAGATCCTCTTCCGCCTGTGCAACGGCGGCACGGCCCGCGGCATCGTTCTGGCCGGCGATCACAATCGACACGACGCGCGGCGGATAGTCGAGGAACGGCATCATTGCCGTGCCCAGCGTCACCCACACCTCGGCGCCCAATTCCTGCGCGAGGCTCAGGTCATCCTCCGGCCCCTCCGTCAGGATCAGCTCGTGTCCGACGCTGTCGGCATCCGAGTTGATCCGCAGCGCCCCGCCCTTCACGCGCCCAAGGCTGCGCTTCGGCTTTTGCATGCGGGCTTTGCTCTTGCCGCCATCGGCAAGGAACACGCGCTGCAGCCCGATCAGTTGGTCGTTCCCATCGACCACCGCGCCAAGCATCGCCGGCAGGTCGGGGCCGCATTCGCCGCTGTCGTCATCGTACCAAGCGGGGGTGTGCGCGAAGCGGATCGTGTGGGGGATCGGCATGACGATGCCGCGGCTGCGCAGATACACCTCCGCCGGAGTGCCAGGCGCCGGCCGTGCCCGATCCCAGACGTCCCGGGCGCGATCGATGGCCCGCTGACGGTCGGCCTCGTCTTCCGCCGCAGCCTTCGCACGCTGCGCGGGGTCGACACCGGGCAAGCTGGCAGCACCGAGCCAGCGCATCGCCTCCATGAAGCTCAGCCCTTCGGTCTTCATCACGTAGGTGACGAGGTCGCCCGACGCACCGCAGCCGAAGCAATGGTACGTGCCCTTGGCGTCGTTGAGCTGCATCGAGGGCGTGCGCTCGTTGTGGAACGCGCACAGCGCCCGCTTCTCGTTACGCCCCGCCCGCGTCACCTTCCGCGTCCGCGCGACGATGTCGCTGATGTTGTATCGCTGCTTCGCCTCGTCGACGGCACGGCGAAACGCCGCATCGCGTTCGGCCCGCGCGACGCGATCGGTGGGACCCCGGCTCACTGCCCCCGCCCCTTCTCGGCCGCGATCATTTCCAGCCAGACGCAGGTCAGCGCGTTGACTCGGCGGATCAGCACCTCGTGCGGCATCAGCTCGTGAGGTTCGGTCAGATTGTCCGCCTCGATCGCGATCACCGCGGGCAGAAGGTTGGCGAGCGTCAGCGCAGCCGGCTCGTCACCGGTGCAGATCGCGCCCGCCTCTGCCCAGCGCCCGCCGACCAGCCCCAGCAGCGGATCGGCGAATCGCCCGCCCCATTCGCGACATCCGGCGAGGAACGTCGGCAGGTCGATCGGCGAGGCGGTGTTGGCATAGGCCGCAGCGCGGTCGTCCGACTTGCCGAGCACCCGGCCCATGTCCGCCCAGGTCGCGGCATCATCGGTTTTGATGCTGGTGAGGATCGCGTTCTGTGCTTCGACCGCGGCTGACGCGGAGAAGGTGCGACGGCGTCCGTGGATGTACGGTGCGTTCATGCGGCAATCCCCACGGCATGGCGAAGGACAGGAAAGCGCGCGCAGAGGCGCGGATCACGATCATGGCGCTGGCGAACATGACTGCGGCGATCGTCGACGCGATGCGCGACGCGGAGGTGCCGAACCATGTGGTCCACACCTTCCTCGACCGCTTCGATACGCTCAACGACTTCGGGCTGTACGGGCCACCCGCCAAGATTCTCGGCGAGATGGTGGCGCTGGTACGCGCGACGGTGCCGGACAATGATTGAGGCACGCGTCATGCTCGCGAGCCTCCCGGGGCCGGGGTTGTGCCCGACCTCATCCGGCCTATCGTGCGGCTGTCGAAACCAGCACGAAAGTGAAAAGACATGGCTGACGCAGGTTCGGGAAACACCAACACTGGGCAGGACGCGTTCGTCATCGCCCGCTCCGCCTTGGAACTCTCCTTCACGATCCTCAGGCGTCTTGCAGTTAAGGGCCTCATCACCAAGGATGACATGGGCCATATTCACGCCTCCGCCTTTCCCGCCGCTGCCAGCGGCGCAAAGCACGACGTTGACGCTTTCGCTGAGCACGTGCGCGTCCGGTTGGCGGAATTGCAATCTGTGGTCGACGCGCAGGAAAAGTAGGACGGTTACAGGATGCTCGACCCCGACATGCCCCTGCGCGCCGCCGCCGGCAGCGACGCCGCGATCGCCTTCGCGCTGTTCCAGCATATCGCCGAACGCGATCCGCAGGCGGTCGCAGCGAAGGACAATGCCATCGCCGTCTTCCGAGAATGCATGGAGGCCGTGGGGCATCGGGCGGAGGGCGCTAGTCATGAGCCGCGGCCGATCCGGTTGGGGGGAGAGTGAGAACCGCGCCTCCCTCACTAGACCCGTAGAAGTCATTGGCCGTGACCAACCCGCCGGTTTCCCGCTTGATCGCCTCCATGATCGCTTTCTGCCGGGGCAGTCGCCCGTTTGCATAACGCATCACAACGCTGCCATTCGCTACACCGATACGGGCGGCGAATCGGCCGTATGAAAGCCCCTCAGACGTTAGATAATCTCGCAAGCGCATAGGTCATCCATATCCAGAATGGAAAGTTTCAGCAATGACCTATTTCCCTTTTGGATATGGCGGCGTTCGCGAAAATTGAGGTATCGACTGCCATGCCTGACGATCAGAAGCACAGCTTGAGCCACATCGCAGCTTCGCGGGTAAGAGACCTCAGAGAGCAAAAAGGCTGGTCTCTTGCCACATTGGCACGTCGGGCGGGCACGACGGCGCCGACCATTATGAAATTGGAGAAGATGGAGCGAAAGCTCGATCTTATTTGGATTGAGCGCTTAGCTGCCGCATTAGGCGTTGATCCACTATCCCTTTTTGTTGGATCCAACGCCGGAGGACTATACGTCCGCCTCATACCGTCTCTGTCTGAGGTGGATATTATAGCATTTGTACTGAAATCTGATACAAGCGTTATCGAAAGCGACTTTCTAGTTCCGATAGTGAGCGCGATTGCAAAGGGTCCGAGGGTGTTCGCATTCAGCGTGACCACTGTGAACAGCATCTCGGAGGATCAAGAAGGCTTCGTCGTTATAGATCCGGACGACAAAGATCTTCAGGAAGGCAATTCATATGCCTTACTCGTAGAATCCGGAAGCCTAGGCCTTTTCCACTATCAGGAAGCTCCGGCTCGGTTTGCAACCCGGCCCGAGACGGCTAATCTTTTAGCCCCGAAAATTGGCCAAGACAGCTTCTCGATCGTAGGGCGATTGGTCGCCAGCGTGACGGCGTCGGAAGGAAATGGATACGTCGGTTGACACCGTATCCAATTTGGCTATGGTTGGCTTCGTTGGAGTGGGGCGTCGGAACTTTGCTGCCGCCTACGATCCAGCTGCAGGCAAGATAGCGGCTGCCTAGGCAGATCGGACC
>CAJYHD010000601.1 GCA_913773715.1 uncultured Sphingobium sp. | reverse complement strand
CCACCTATCCGGGCAAGTATTTCACCGGCGACGGATGCCGCCGGGACGAGGACGGCTATTACTGGATCACCGGCCGGGTCGACGACGTCATCAACGTCTCGGGCCATCGCATGGGCACCGCCGAGGTTGAATCGGCGCTGGTCGCCCATGCCAAGGTCGCCGAGGCGGCAGTCGTCGGCATGCCGCATGACGTGAAGGGGCAGGGCATCTACGCCTTCGTCACGCTGAACGCCGGTGTCGAAGAGGACGAGGCGCTCCGCGCCGAGCTGGTCCAGTGGGTCCGGCGCGAGATCGGGCCGATCGCCACCCCCGACGCGCTGCAATTCGCGCCCGCGCTGCCCAAGACCCGCTCGGGCAAGATCATGCGCCGCATCCTCCGCAAGATCGCCGAGAACCAGGTCGATGCGCTGGGCGACACCTCGACCCTGGCCGATCCGGCGGTGGTCGATCATCTGGTCGCCAACCGGATCGAACCGGGTAAAAAGGCGGCGTGATATGTGGCGGGGCCGCGGTTTAAGCGGCCCCGTCTTCCCATGGCCTTCAATTTTGCTCAGGCTGAGCTGAGCGAGGGAGCAGGGCCACTCGCCGCAAACCTCCGTTCAGCCTGAGCGAAGTCGAAGGCCACGCCCCGACGCCAACCTCAGGGTGTCTTCCGAACCGGCGGCAAGGCCGCGCAGATATCCACACCTCCCGCAGGCATGGTGAAGAAGTCGTTCTTCCGATTCTCCCGCCCCTTGATCCACGCGGCGAAGCGTGGCGACACCGTCTCGCGATACTGGAAATGCGGGCGCTCGGCGGCGGGCATGTCGCTCACCAGCCGGGCCGACACGATCGGTACGCGTTGCCCTTCGTCCTTGTAGAAGCCCAGATCGCCCGTCCCGCGCGGCAGGGTGGACAGTGCGTCCATCCCGTCGACCACGCGGCCGACGATCGCGACATTGCGGTCCAGCCCGCGCGGCGAATGACCGATCAGGGTGTATAATTCGGCACCCGTCCCGGTGCTCGGCGCCAGATCGCGTGCGACGCCGACCATGCCATAGCAATGCGGAATCCACTCGCGCGTCGCATTGCCCGCCAGCGGCCAGCCATCCCGGCTATAGCCATCCCAGGTCGAATAGGGGTCGGCCTTGCTCAGCCGCGCCACCGCGCTCGCCCCTGCGCGATCATATTCGGCTGGAGGATTGGCGACGACGCCGGTCGGCAGCGGCTTCTTTTCGGTCGCGTCGCCCCATTGCGCGACGTAATTCTCCTGCACGCGGTAGACGCTGGTCCCCGCATCCCACCAATGCGCCCGCGCCAGCGCCCGGATATTGGCGACATGGACCGGCGCCTGCCCCGGTGCCAGCCGCAGCGTCACCGTCCGCCCATTGGCCAGGGTGAAGACCAGCAGCTCGTCATCGGGCACCGCGATCCAGTCGCCGGGCAAGGGATCGCCCGGCTGCACGGCCGGAGCGGGGGAGGGCGAAGCCTGCGCCAGCAGCGCGGCGAGCAAGAGCGCGATCGTCATGACGGCAGACTGCATCACGCCCGGCCACCACGCAATCGCTTGCGCGGCGTGAGGAAGCGCATTAGGGGCGCGTGTTCCAGGCATGGACTCATGCGGAGCGGTGGCCGAGTGGTCGAAGGCGCTCGCCTGGAAAGTGAGTATACGGCAAAACCGTATCGAGGGTTCGAATCCCTCCCGCTCCGCCACGTCTCAAAATTTTTCGCGCACTCAAATGGGTCGGGTTTCGCTCTCGGCGACCTCCGCTATCGCGGCACATTCCCTCCGCCCCGGAGGATAGCGATGGCTCAGGATCGCGACGCGGTTCTTCGGCTGGCCATTCGCCCTCTTCGAATCCATTCCCCTTGCGATAACCATTTGCACCCGCCGCATAACCGCCTAGACGGCGCTATCCCCGGGGGGCCGCTGATGCGCGGTTGAGAGGTGGGCAGCAGCCCATGACCCGCTGAACCTGATCCGGCTCATACCGGCGTAGGGAGGGGTGGCGCTCCTGTCGTCGTCCCTCCGTGTGAAGTGGACGTACAGACGATGCCGGTTGCGATTTTCCGCCAATGCAAGCTGATGGGCTATGGTGCCCTGCTGCTGTCGACCGCGTGGCCCATGGCGGCCGCAGCGCAGCAAAGTGCCGACGCCCCGGCCGATATCCGCGTGATCGGACACCGCGATCCCGAAGGTTTGCTGCCCGATCAGACCGATCCCCATGCGGTGAGCGAGGTCGGGGCCGACTTCATCGTCAAGCAGGCGCCGACCCAGAACGCGTTTCAGCTGGTCAACCTGCTGCCCGGCGCGACCGTCGCCTCCAGCGATCCGTATGGCCTGTCGACCAGTTCGAGCCTGACGCTGCGCGGCCTGGGGCAGGACGAGATCGGCGTGTTGATGGAGGGCGCGCCGCAGAACGATATCGGCTATTATTACGCCTATCCGTCGCAATTCGCCGACCCCGAGAATCTGCGCCGGATCGCGCTGTCGCCGGGATCGGTGAATATCGACGCGCCGACGGTCGTCGGTGCGGGCGGTCTGTTGTCGCTGACGCTCGACGATCCCAAAGCGACGCGCCAGCTGCTCGCCGATGTGGCGCTGGGGTCTTATGGCCTGCGCCGGGTCTTCGCTCGGGTCGATACGGGGGAGATCGGGAATAGCGGGCTGAAGGCGTTCGTTTCCTACTCCAACACCCGTGCGGACAATTGGCGCGGTGCGGGCTTCGATACGCGCCAGCATATCGACGCCAAGCTGCTGCGCGAATGGGGCAACGGCAACCGCGCCAGCCTGGCCCTGTCCTACAACGACGCCAATTCCTCCAGCTATCCCAGCCCGACGCTGGCGGAGTGGCAGGCGCAGGGGCGCGGGTTCAATTACGACGCGCGCTACACGCCGGGCGACACCAATTACTGGCAGCTGTACCGCGCGCCCTTCCGCAACCTCTATGCCTCGGCGCCGGTGCATCTGGTGCTGGACGACCGGCTGACGCTCGACGGCACCAGCTATCTCCAGTTCGGCTATGGCAACTCGCCCTATGGCACGCAGCTGGCGACGACCGGCAATTTCCTGGGCAATGAGGAGCTGGCCGATCCGATCGCGCTGCCCGGTGCCGTGGACGGCGTGGCAACGGTGCTGGGCAATTATACCGGCGAC
>CAJYHD010000600.1 GCA_913773715.1 uncultured Sphingobium sp. | reverse complement strand
GCGCGGTCGCGACCGAGGCGTGCCGGCGCGCGATCAACGGCGCGGACTTCATCGCCCGCGCGCATGCCGAAACCGGCATCCGGCTGGACATCATCACCGCCGAGGAGGAGGCGCGGCTGGCCGTACTCGGCTGCCACGCGCTGATCGAGCCGGGCGGCGACCCGGCGCTGGTGTTCGACATCGGCGGTGATGATGTCCAGCCGGATGCCGGTTTCGGCATGCGCGCGGGCGATGAAGTCCGCGCCGTTGATCGCGCGCCGGCACGCCTCGGTCGCGACCGCGCGGGACAGGACGACATTGCGCCGCTTCAGCTTGTCCGCGCAGACGCGCAGCGCCGCCAGCGTCCGGTCGATCGCCGCGTCGCTCAACCGGCCGCTGCCGGTCAGCCCCTCACCCAGCCGGACGATTCGCGAAAAGGCGTCGACGACCGCGAAGCCAGACCCTTGCGGGCGCGCGATCAGCAGGCGGCAATTGTTGGTTCCCAGATCCAGCGCGGCATAGGTCCGCGCATCCGACCAGCGGCCGCGGGTCGGCCGGGTCGTTGCCGGACGGGCAGGACGGTCCTGCCGGTACGGCTGTCGGGTGGAATGATCCCCCATGAGCCGTGTGACTTTCGTTCGTGTTATCCCGTCACGGCCATGCGCCACAAAGGTGCCTGTCCGCCGGTGCTTGACGGCCAACGTAGCGATCCCCGCGCCCCGCGACAAGCCGCCCGCCACGGGCCTGTTCGCGATACGGAGAAACAGGCTTGACCCGCGCCCCGCCTCCGCCTAGATGCGCCCCCCTGTTGCCCGATCGTCTAACGGCAAGACAACGGACTCTGACTCCGTTAATCGTGGTTCGAATCCACGTCGGGCATCCACTATTCTGACTGCTGACATACAAACGCGCGCAACTTAGGGGCGATCGGTCTGCGGGTCGGGCGGTTGCGGATCGCAGCAGCAACCCGCAACCTGAAGATGGTTTTTTCGAGGCTTACCGAAAGACGCCATGACAGAGGCGTTTCTTACGGTTTGCAATCGACCTCGGTTTCGGCGCTGGCGCTGTCCTTCGTCAGCATACCGTCCCGTTGGATCGTATCGAACTTGATGGCTTTGGTAAGGCAGGTCACGGCCGACCGTGTGCCGGTTTTGTTCTTCATCCACACATAGTCGATCCGCGTCGCCATTCGCAGCGTCGCGGGCGTCGATCGAAGGCCGCCGAACACGCTCTTTTTGGTCACGGAGGTCAGCGCAGCGCTGTGACTCAAAATATAAAGGATGGTGATCCCAGGCGTATCGCTCGCCAAGGCCCGCTGGTGTTCGATATGCGCCGCGTTGGTGATGCCGTCGGTCGAGCTGAGCAGGTTCGCCTTCAAGGCGTCATAGGCGGCGATGGCGGCGATCAGGTTGTTACCAGCGGCAATCTTGGCCTCGGCCCCCTTGTCGCCAGACTTGGCCAAGTCCGGCAGCTTGTCCTTATTCGCATTATATTCGGCTAAGGCCTCCGCGGCCTTGTCGTAAGCTGACTCGACACTGGTTGGCGTCGCGGTTTTTGAGGCATCGCGCAGCAGGGTATCCGCTTTCCGGTCACCATCGCGGCTCATCGTCAAATCGAAGAGGTTTTCCGCCGCGTAGTTGGCGCCCAGCTTTTCCGCCAGCATCGTCCCGAGTGCAGCGTCATCCACCGTGATCGCAGAGCCCTTTATGACGCTGTCGGAACGCAAAAGGGAAATGACGGTGCCAAGGATCGTGAGGGGGGCGGCAACCGTACCTGCCCAATACCGTGGAGGCACCTTCTTCGACTGCGCCTTATCCCAATCCGCCCTCGCCTTGATCAACGCCGCGCGCACCGCGATTGCATTCGCCTGAAACGTAAACCACTGGTTGAGCGAAGGCGGCTTCGATCCGAACACGACGAGAACTTTCTCGCCGGGCGACGCTCCCAGATTTCCCACCAGCTGCGCCAAGGCCTGCCGGTATACCGCATGTTTTAGCGTAAAGGCCTCGGCCGTGTCCGCCTGCCCCTCGATGGAAGCGCTGCTGCCGTTCTGACTCGCCAGGGTGGTCAGCGGCTCAAGCCGCGCCTTTTCAACGGCAAGGCGCAGCTGTTCCAGCTGCAGGCGCGCGGTGGTGTCGGCGACGCTCTCCTGCGCGGCGGCGGGTATAGATGTCGAAATCGCCGCCAGCATGAGCGACGCGTACGTGATCTTGTTCATGATGCCCTCCAGTCGTTTTCCGAACCGGACGGCCCTTCCGATGATGGTCGCGGCCACGCCTGAACTCGGTGATCCAACCCCTGATTACGTCGCCGAGATCCTGAAGGAGCCCCCCGGGGCCGATCGTGGTAGCGATGACGTTTACCGTCAATCGCGACAGGGTCCGTTTCGGGTCTTAGCCCCGGCTGACGCCCGCCCGGTCGAGATGCGGGCCCAGTCGGCCGGTCAGCCACAGGAAGAACATGCGATAGTCGCTGACGAGCGACCAGAGCGGGTGTCGGAAGGTCGCGGGGCGGTTGTGCTCCACGCCGTAATGCGCGCCCCAGGCGAAGCCGTAGCCGGCGATCGGAACCGCCAGCCACCACCACCCGCCCCAGGCGATGGCAAGCGCCAGCGCGACGAAGGTCAGCGCGGTGCCGGCATAATGCAGCGTTCGCGTCGCGGCGCGGGCATGTTCGCGCAGGTAATAGGGCCAGAACTCGGCGTAGCTGGTGATGCGCTCGGCCATTCCCGCCCCCGTCAGCGACCGTTGAGGCCGATGGAGCGGGTATCCTGCCGCCGGTTCTCCGCCGCCTCCACCTGCCGGTTGTAGGCGGCCCATTCGGCGGCGGTCCGGCAGGTCCTGCGCACGTCGAGGCG
>CAJYHD010000599.1 GCA_913773715.1 uncultured Sphingobium sp. | reverse complement strand
TGCCGGAGTCACGCTGCCTTCTCCGAGCATTGAACCACTCAACCACGCGACCGATGGCCTCAGCCATCGTTTCGCCATCGGGCGCTCGCGCGACAGACCTTTCGCTATTCCAATGCCCCCAAGCCGCGTCACCTTCCAGTTCGGCGAAAGCGAGACCGTTCCATTGGCCGAAGTCGATCTCGTCCAACGAAGGGGCGATGGTGAACGCAAGTCCCGTTGCTTCAGCGATGATCGCAGCCGTTTCCCGCGTCCGCGCTCGCGGGCTGGCATAGATGGCGGCGGGGCTTTCCGAGCCGATCCAGGACGCGGCGCGGCGGGCCTGCTGCCGCCCCTCTTCAACGAGGGTTGCCGCCCCTGCCCGACCGCTCAGCACGCGTCCAAATTCCCAATGGACGCCATGCCGCACAAGATGAACCTGCAAGCCGCCGGAGCTTTTCGAAGAAGACAGCATCAACATAGATGCCGCTCAACCATGTTCATTGCGGCAAGGTTCCATTTAAAAATCCGTGTCACAAATCAATTCATGAACAAAGATTTCATTGAATAACATGGATTATAGGTACAGCATTATTATTGATCTATGATGGTCCCACAGATCAAGGATTATGGATTTATCTTCTATTTTGTTTGATCTACACATCGAGACATTGGCGGGAACTCACCCGTAGAAGAAGATGTTCCTCCCTCTATCATTTAGTGGCCAGCATCATTGTGTCCTGCAAAGGCGCGGAGGCGGCCCATGAAGGGAGCGGGCCATGGAGAAGATACTCGTCACCGGCGGCGCCGGATTTATCGGACGTCAGGTCTGCCGCGAACTGCTGGCGCGCGGGCATCATGTACGTGTCCTCGACAGCCTGATCGAACAGGTCCATGGCGATGGCGACCGTCCCGCCGACCTCGACCCGGACATCGAATTAATCCACGCCGATGTTCGCAATGGCCATGCCGTCGAGCGCGCCTTGCAGGGCATGGACAGTGTTATCCACCTCGCCGCCGAGGTCGGTGTCGGTCAATCCATGTATGAGGTCGAACGCTACACGTCGGTCAACGACGTCGGCACCGCCGTTCTGTTCGAGCGGTTGATCGACCATCCGGTGCGCCGCGTCGTTACCGCATCCTCGATGAGCATTTATGGCGAAGGCCTGTATCAAGATGCCGACGGCAATCTGGTCCAGAATGCCGAGCGTGGCGCGATCCGCGACAATCAGAAAAATTGGGAGCCTGTGGATGCTCATGGTCGCCCGCTGACGCCGGTCGCTACACCGGAGTGGAAGCAGCCCAACCTCGCATCGATCTACGCGCTCAACAAATATGTGCAGGAACGCACCACGCACATCATGACCGCGCCCTATGGCATGGAGGGCGTCTGCCTGCGCCTCTTCAACGTCTATGGGCCGGGACAGGCGCTCTCCAACCCCTATACCGGGGTCTTGGCGATCTTTGCATCGCGCCTGCTTAATGGACAGACGCCGATGCTGTTCGAGGATGGCGAACAGCGGCGCGACTTCGTGCATGTGAGCGATGTGGCGCGGGCCTTTGCCGACACGCTCGTACTGCCGCAGGCGGCGGGACGAACCTTCAACATCGGCTCGGGTCAGGACCGCTCCGTGCGCGACGTCGCCCGCGCGCTCGGCGAAGCGATGGGCAAGAACGATCTTGAACCAGAGATCGTTGGCAAGGCGCGGACCGGCGATATCCGCCATTGCTTCTGCGAAACGACGCTCGCGCGGGAGACTTTGGGCTTCGAAGCCAGGCAGGACTTTACGCAGGGCCTTGCCGAACTCGCCGAGTGGGTGGCGAGCCAGACTGCGGAAGATCGCGTCGCGGAGGCACGAGCGGAACTGGAAGCGCGTGGACTGGTCGCATGATCACCGCCGACGATCGCCCCGTCCTTATAACCGGCGGTGCTGGCTTCATCGGCTGCAACATCGCGGATCGCCTGATGGATGAGGGGCACGAGGTCATCGTCTATGACTCGCTTGCCCGCCCCGGCGTGGAACGCAATCTTGCTTGGCTCGAAGAGAAGCACGGCAGGAAGGTCACGCCGGTGATCGCAGACATAGCGGACACGGCCATGCTCCGCGAAGTCGTAGGCGATGCACAGGCGGTCTTCCACATGGCGGCGCAGGTGGCGGTGACGACCAGCCTGGACGACCCGCGCCAGGATTTTGAAGTCAACGCGCTAGGCACCTTCAATCTGCTGGAAAGTGCCCGACGCTGCGCCGTTCCACCGCCGGTCATCTTCGCATCGACCAACAAGGTTTATGGCGGGCTGGATGATGTGCCGTTCCACAAGCGGGATGATGCCTATCAGCCGACGGATGAGGCCATTGCCACGCATGGGATAAGCGAGGATCGATCGCTCGACTTCCATACGCCCTACGGCTGTTCGAAGGGCGCAGCGGATCAATATGTGCTGGATTATGGCCGCAGCTTCGGACTTCAGACTGCCGTACTACGGATGAGCTGCATCTATGGGCAGCGGCAAATGGGGACCGAAGATCAGGGCTGGGTCGCGCACTTCCTGATCCGCGCATTGCAGGGGCAGACGATAACGCTCTTCGGAGACGGATGTCAGGCCCGCGATATACTGGACGTGCGAGACGCGGTCGATGCCTACCTTGCCATCTTGCGGAACATCGCGAGCGTCCGGGGCCGTGCCTTCAATCTGGGTGGCGGTCCTTCCAACGCCGTCAGCTTGCGGCAGATCATTGATCAGATCG
Source organism: uncultured Sphingobium sp. (assembly GCA_913773715.1). The sequence continues at coordinate 630 of CAJYHD010000599.1, read as the reverse complement.
GCGATCATCTCGGCCGGCCCCTCGACGTCGCGTTCGATGATTGGCGGGCGGGCGATCAACGCTACTTCGTGGCGGACACGCGCGCTCTGCAAAAAGCTGTCGATTGGCAGCCGCGCGTACAATGGCGCGAAGGCGTCGCTGCGCTGACCCGCTGGCTCACCGATGAAAAACAAAGATTGGCCTCTCCACCCCTGCTGCGGGTCGAGGAAAAGATCGCATGAGCGCGGAGCGCCATCTTCTCCTCACCGCCGACGCGATCGGCGGTGTATGGCAATATTCGATCGACCTGGCCGATGCTCTGCGCGACTTTGGATATCGCACGACGATCGCCGTAGTTGGCCCGGAACCATCCGTGGCTCAGCAACGGATGGTCGATGGCATCGACAATGTCGATATCATGCCGACCGGTCTTGAGCTGGAATGGCTCGCATCCTCACCCGAACAGGTCGCGGTTACGCGACAGCGTCTGCATGCCATGGCTGGCGATTTGCGGGTCGATGTTCTGCAATTGCACAGCCCGGCGCTCGTTCACTCCGCACCATATTCCTGCCCCGTCGTCGCGGTCGTTCATAGCTGTGTGGCGACATGGTGGTCGGCCGTACGCGACGGGCCGATTCCTGACGATTTTGG
>CAJYHD010000598.1 GCA_913773715.1 uncultured Sphingobium sp. | reverse complement strand
GGCGGCTCGGTCAGGTTGTTGGTGACGGGCGCTTCTTCTTCCTTCTTGCCGCAAGCGGAAAGAACGAGCGCGCCAGCAAGGGCGACGAGGGCGAGTTTGCGCATGGGATCAGTCCTTCGATGCGATGACTTTGGAGGATTGGGTCTTGGCAGAAGCGGACGATGCCACCGCCGTCGGGTCGGCGCGGCGGCTGGATGCCTCGATCTTTTCCGCCAGCAACTTGTCCCAGCCATAAGGATCGGCGCGGAAGCTGACCGTACCGCTGTTGTTGGCGAAGGCTGTCCAGTAGAGCAGATAGACCGCGACCTGACGCGGCAGCGACACGCGCTGCGTCTTACCCTGATCGATCAGCGCCTGGATCTGGCCGTTGAGGTTGGGATCGGGTGCGACCATTTCCTCGGCCAGAGCGACCGGTTTTTCGAGACGGATGCAGCCATGGCTGGCAAGCCGGTCATAGCTTGAGAATTTGCCGCGCGATGGCGTGTCGTGCAGATACACGGCGAAGGGGTTGTCGAAATCGAACTTCAGTCGGCCAAGCGCGCTGGTGGGGCCTGCGGGCTGGACGATCCGCTCGCCGCCTTCGGGCGTCTTGATGATCTTGTATCCCTGGCGCGCCAAGGCGGCCCGCCCCTTCGGGAACAGCTCGCGATTGGCGATCGACATCGGCACGTTCCACGGCGGGTTGATGACGATCGAATGGATGTTGGACGCCAGCATCGGCGTCGCATTGTCCGGGCTGCCGGTGACGGCGCGCATCGAACTGATCGGCCGGTCGCCGTTGAACACGGTCAGCACGGCGGCTGCGATGTTCACCTGCACGCGGTCGGCTGGCAACTGCCGCGGCATCCAGCGCCAGCGTTCCATATTTGCCATAATCGCGGCGATGCGTTCGTTTACGCCGACATTCAGTTCGGCGAGCGTGCGCGTGCCAAGCTGGCCGGTGGGTTCCAGACCGTAGCGGCGCTGCGCCCGCTGGATCACATCAACAATCGGCTCATCGGGCGTCACGGCCGGGTCTTCCATGCCGATGCGCCTGCGCACGACATCGGGCGCGGAAGAGGCGGTCAATACCGGCCAGCCGCCCTGATCGCGAATGCCCTCATATTTTACCAGCGCCTTGCGCAGCGTGTCATAGCCTGACCAGGGCGGCGTCAGGCCGTTAGCCCATTGCTGGAGCTTGTTGTCAGTGACTGCCCTTGCCAGGCCCGGCGTTGGGTCGAAGCGGGCGGGGCGCAGCGCCCAGATGTTGAGAAAGTCGGCGGTATCAACGCGCCCGGTACTGAGCGCCTTGGCCCGATCGACCAGCGCGTCGACTAACTCCGGCCCCTTCAGCGGACCCGTCGCCTTCTGCCGCGCCATCAGTCCTTCGGCCGCGCCGCGCTTCAGCCAGTCATTGGCCCAGGCCTCCTGCTCGGGCGAGAGCGGCGGGATGGGCGTCGGCGGCGGGGTTACGATCGCGGGCGGGGTCGGCTGGACCTGTCCGGACAGCGTCGGCGCGACGGCGGGAGGAGGGGTGGGGGTGGTTTGCGCCGAAAGTGGAATTGCCACCGCACCGGCAAGAGCAAGCAGAGGGAAACGGATCATCTGAGGATTGTTCATGGCCTGCCAGATAGCGCAAAGCGACTTGGGTTGGAATCGGGATCGCGGGAAAAGATCATGCTGCACGTTGTTCATCACCCCGCCTATGTCTCGCCTGCAACACCCGGCAGCCAATTTCGTTTCGATAAATATGGACTTGTGATGGAGGCGCTGCGGGAAAGCGACACGCTCCATGTGGTTCACGAGCCACTGCCGATGCCGCGCGCGTGGATCGAGGCGGTGCATGATCCCGACTATGTCGAGCAGGTCGCGACCTGCAGCGTGCCGCCCGAGAAAGAACGCCGCATTGGCTTCCCTGTGACGGAGCGGGTAATGCGGCGGTCGATGCTGTCGCCGGGGGGGACATGGGCAGCGGCGCGGCTGGCGTTCGTTCATGGCTACGCAGCCAATGCAGCGGGCGGCAGCCACCATGCGCTGGCGGACACGGGGGCGGGCTACTGCGTGTTCAATGACCTCGCCATCGCGGCCAACCGACTGATCGCGGAGGGGGAGGCGGAGCGCATCCTGATTCTCGACCTCGACGTGCATCAGGGGGACGGCACGGCTTCGCTACTGGCGGGGCGCGGCGATATTTTTACGCTGTCGATCCATGCCGAGAAGAACTTTCCGGTGCGAAAGGCGCGGTCGACACTCGACATCGGCTTGCCGGATGGGGTGAGGGACGAGCACTATCTCGCAATCCTGCACGATAGCTTGCCGCGCGTGCTGGATGAGTTCCAACCCGCCATCATCCTGTATCAGGCTGGCGTCGATCCGCACGAGGCTGACAGGCTGGGGCGTCTGGCGCTGACTGATGCTGGTCTGGATGCGCGCGACCGCTTCGTCATGCGGCAGGCGCGGCGGCGCGGCATTCCGGTCGCCAGCACGATGGGCGGCGGCTATGGCGAGGACCGGATGGCTGTCGCTCGCCGCCACGCCGCCTGCATGATCCGCCTCGCGGAAGAAGCCGCCCTAGTGGACGCTGGTCGTTGACGGAGTCGCGATCCGGCTTTCCATCAGCTTGGCGGCGATGATGCCCGCCGCCGCCAGACCGATGAAGTCGCTGAAGGCTGTGTAGAGGATATAGCCCCAGGGTGCGTGGCTCATGACCGCCTGGCCGATATGCGTCCACAGCACCGTCACGATCGCGAAGATGATCGAGACGCGCGCGCGCGCTCCGAAATCGGACACCACGAAACGGAGAGCCAGCGCGATCAGTATGCCAACGACCAGCGCAAGGATGAAGCCGCCGATCAGCGATGCGCCGTCCGTTACCGGGAAGCCTGCGCTATTGTAGAAGATTTGCGCCACCGGGCCACGCCCGTAGAGGATCGTGCCTTCGGCGGTGGACGGATCGGGAACGATATAGACGCCGGTGCCGGTGGGATTGAGCGCCTGCGCCAGTGCCGCCTGAAGATTGGCTGCGGCCTGTCCATCGGCGCGGCTGAGTGCAATGGC
>CAJYHD010000597.1 GCA_913773715.1 uncultured Sphingobium sp. | reverse complement strand
GGCTGCCAGTGCGGTCGGTGCGTCGGATCCAGCCGCCGGTCGATGAAGTAGGCGGCACTGATGAAGGCCAGATGGGTCAGGGCCTGCGGGAAGTTGCCGAGCGCTTCCCCCCGCAGGTCCAGCTCCTCCGAAAACAGGCCGAGTTCGTTGGCGTAGCGCATCCCCTGCGCCAGGATCAGTTGCGCCTCGTCGAGCCGACCGGCGCGGGCTAGGCATTCGGCATACCAGAAGATGCAGGTGGTGAACGCGCCCTCGCCACCCTCCAGCCCGTCGGCATTGCGGTAGCGATAGATCATGCCGTCGTCGCGCAACGCATCACTGATCGCGTCGAGCGTCTTCAGCCATACGGGATCCGTCGCAGAAACGAAGCGCACCAGCGGCATCATCAGCAGCGCGGCGTCCAGTTCCGTGCCGCCCTTCGCCTGCACAAAATAGCCATGCTCGGGATGGCGGAAATTAGTCCAGATGTCGGAGGCGATGCGGTCGCGGCACTCCACCCACTCGGCAAGCGGCGCGGGCAGCGACCGCTTGTTGGCGAGGCGAACGGCGCGGTCGATCGCCACCCAGCACATCAGTCGCGAATGCAGAAATTCGCGCGGCGCGTCGCGGATTTCCCAGATGCCCGCGTCCGGCTCCTGCCAATGCGCCATGACATGATCGATGATGCCGCAGACATGATTCCAGCCGTCATGGCTGATCGCCGCGCTATATTTGTTGAACAGATAGACGCTGTCGAGCAGTTCGCCGAAGATGTCGAGCTGTGTCTGGTCGTGGGCGGCGTTGCCGATGCGGACGGGGCGGCTGCCCGCATAGCCCTTCATATGCGGCAGTTCGCTTTCGTCCATCGCCTCGCTGCCGTCGATGGCGTACATGATGCGCATCGTATGCCCGCTTTCCGACCTGGAGATGCGCTTGCTCATCCAATGATAGAACGCCTTGGCCTCGTCGAAGAAGCCCAGCCGCATTAGCGCATAGTTGGTGAAGGACGCGTCGCGGATCCACACCGCGCGATAATCCCAGTTGCGGCCTGCGCCCGTCGCCTCGGGCAGTGAAAAGGTCGCCGCCGCCGCGATCGATCCATGCCGCGCCGACGTCAGCAGCTTCATCGCCAGCGCGGACCGTTGGACCTCGTCGCGCCATCGGCCTTTGTACGTCGATTGCCCGATCCATTTGCGCCAGGCGGCGATAGCGGCCGTGATTTCCTGATCGACGGTCTCATCGGTTGGCATCGTCCTGGGTTCTTCACCCAGAATGAACCAGGCGCTTTCGCCCTGCTTGAGCGTGAAGTCGGCGGCCACCGCACCGTCGCGGCGCTCCATCTTCGCGGACGAGGCGAGGGTGAGCGCGATGCCGTCGCCCTCCAGCGCCATAATGCCGTCGCGCTCCGTGATGGTCGGCAGTACCCGCGCATAGTCGAACCGGGGGCGGCAGAGCGCCGTGAAGCGGATCGTCCCCCGCGTCGCCACGACCTTGCGGATCAGGCAGCGCTCAGTGCGGTCGGGGTGGCTGCGCGCGCCGGGGAAGGGCATGGCGTCATGGATTTCCGCGCTGCCATCCTCCGCCATGAAGCGGGTGATAAGGACGTTGGTGTCGGGAATGTAGAGCTGGCTGGTCAGCGGATCGGTCAGCTGCGGCGTGATCGAGAATGCCCCGCCTTCCTCCGCATGGAGCAGGTCGGCGAAGATCGTCGGACTATCGAGCGAAGGCCAGCACAGATAGTCGATCGTGCCATCCTTCGCCACCAGCGCGGCCGTCTCCAGATCGCCCACGATCCCATGATCGCCGATCTTGCGCAGCGGCTTATCCATTGTCGCGAAACTCGGGGTAGAGCGCCATGCCGCCATCCACGAACAGCGTCGTGCCGGTCACATAATCCGCCTCGTCCGACGCCAGCCAGAGCGCGGCGCGCGCGACATCGTCCGGCTCGCCGATGCGACCATAGGGGATCAGGCGCAGCAGTTTTTCGAGCGCTTCCTCCGTTTCCCACGCCTCCTTGTTGATCGGCGTGCGGATGGCGCCCGGCGCGATCGCGTTGACGCGGATCGCCTCGCTCGCGACCTCCTGCGCGATCGATCGGACCAGCATGTGGACGCCGCCCTTGCTCGCCGCATAGTTGACGTGGCCCGCCCATGGAATGACCTCATGCACCGAACTCATGGCGATGATCGAACCGGCGCTGCGAGCGGGGCGGGCGTCGGTCGGCTGCGCGCGGAAGCGACGGATCGCCTCACGCATGCAGAGGAACTGCCCGGTCAGGTTGACGTCGATCACCGCCTTCCAGTCGTCCAGCGACATGTCGCCGATCGTGGCATCCTTTTGCATGCCGGAGTTGGAGACGAGCACATCGACACGCCCAAAGGCGCGCGCAGCCTCATCGAAGAGCCGCGCGACATCCGCCTCCTGCGAAACATCGGCTTGCACCGCGACCGCGCGCCCGCCCTGCGAGCGGATCGTCTCGGTAGCCTCCTCCGCTTCCTCGCCATGGGAGTGATAGTTCAACACCGTCGCCGCACCCGCCGCCGCCAAGGCCTGCGCTACCGACAGTCCGATGCCCGAACTCGCGCCGGTCACGACCGCGACATGATGTTCCAGCGATATGCCCATCTATTTTCTTCCTCCGACGCGGGTCGAGGGATGGAACGGCTACCGACCCAATCGGATGCGTGACCCCATGAATTTGGCCTGTAACAAATCATGTCTTTTTTGCTGACGGGTTTAGGAAGGCTGCGACGTTTCCGATTGTCACCTTCCTCCCCCCGAGGTGACATCCCTGAACCTTGGCCCCGCTGCATTCGCGTGCAGCGGGGTTTTTTGTCGCCCCGACGCCGTGCGAAGGAACATCGGCACTTGCCGTTCGTCCCGCCGCCTGTACCTGCCTTTCATCCCACGCGCTCGCCCGAGCGCCGCCGCCCCCTTGCCGGAGTTCCCGATGCTCTCGAT
>CAJYHD010000596.1 GCA_913773715.1 uncultured Sphingobium sp. | reverse complement strand
CTTTGAGCCCGTCGGGCGGCGTAAGCTGCCCTTCGTTCACGAACCTGCGGAGCGGGGCTGTTTGCCTGCCGGGGGAGAGCAGCGAAACGGCCGCATTGGAGTGCGAAGCGCAAACTAACGGCGTCGGTTCAGGCTAGCTTGCACTTCTTCATCGTCCGACACCGTTCATCAATCTCTACCTGTTACCTGTTGAGCCGAGCTTCCCAGTTCAGCACCTCAAATGTTTACCGAGGCGGTCCTCCGACAACCCGAGGCCTCATGTTGTCACGACGATCGCTGCGCCAAGAGTCAAACGAACAAGAGTTCGGTGCCTCGAACAGCATAATGCCGGTCGGCCCGGCAACGACGGGCCGCACGACCTTTAAGCGACCGCTCTCGTCTAACTCGACATAGGGGTAAAGCCCGAGAAACTCGCGGCCGCGATAGTACCGCTCCCCTTCCATAAGCACGGGAAGGACCCCGACTGTCCCCTTCGCCGCATCGAACCATCCCAGCTCCCAGCACATCCAGAGCGACTGCACTGCGCTTTTGGTATCGAGGAACAACAGCGTGTCGCTGACGCCCATCGTCGCCCTAATGAAGGCGGCGTTGGCGGGCGTGACTTGGCTGCGATCGGCTTCAGGCGTCTCGACCCAATCACAGAACACGTTGTAACCCGACGAGGTCAGGACGTCGTACACGCCGAGCACAATCTCGGCATCGCGGATCGTCTGCGAGAGGAAAATGTCGTAGCGTGCGAGCCGCTGACTTGCCGCGCGGCCCAACGCCTCGGCGACCGACTCGCCCCGGGTGGCGGCGCGCCGCCGCGCTCGCTCGCGAACGTCGCTCTCGCGTAGGAACGCCATCAACCCTTCTCAATCTGGGAGCCCGGCCTCCAGAAGCGATCAACCTCCGCGACGGGCTGCGCGTCAGGGCTCTTGAAGCGCTCTTCCTGCACCGAAATGTCGAGATGGCGGTGAAACAGCCCCACATAGTCGAACTCGTCCGCGAGGTCGGTGGGCAGCGCACTCATGCGCTGCGCCACTTCGAGGGTCGCACCGCCCGTTGACACGATCGGGATGACCGCGGCGTTCGGTTGCAACCGGCGGAACAGCTCGTACTCTTGCACAATCCCGCCCATTCCACCGATGAACACCGCAGCCCTGAACGCGTGTTCGGAGAACATCCGCTCACGCATTGCCAGCAGGCTCTTCTCCCGGTCGGCGCCTACGTCATCCGTATAGGTGACGTTCTGGAATCGCTCGTTGTCCTCCGGAAACTCATCTGCAAAATGCCGGGACTGGTAGAGCCGGACCCACCGGCCATAGTCGACGCCAACGTCCTGCGCGACGACCCAGATCATCGGCGTAATCGCGGGCTGACCACCCCATACCAGAACGCGACGCCCGAGCGTGACGTGGACCAGCGCCGAAACGGCCGCGCCAATCGCGACGCTGTCAGACGTCGCAGCATACTGCGGGCCGCGCTTCGGGTCGGGGACGCCGGCGGAAAGAAATATTGCGTCGGCCATGCTCAATCCTCCCAGGCGGCGAGCGCCCAACCCGCCTCGGACACCTTGATCGCGCGCACCGTGCGGATCTGCTCGTCGAGCCATTTCAGGTGCGCGCTCCAGGCGTCGCGGATGCCGACATGATCGTAGACGAGGACTGGCACCTCGCCCTGATCGGCGCGCCGAGCCTTCTCCGCGACGTCGTTCAGAGCCTCGGCGGTTGGCACACCCACAATCGGATACGCCCAGATCTTGCGGTCACCGAGAAGCCGGACGGCAATCGCGCGGTGCGCGCCAATGCCCTCGACCGTGGCGCCAATCTTCTCGACATCAGCGCGGAGCTTTCCAGTGATCGACATATAGCGCGCGGCAATGCTGCGGCTACGAAGGCGCTCGACCCGCAGAACGATCGCCTCCGCTACCGCCTCGGCGATCGGTCCTTGGACCCCGACCAGCTCGGCGGGATCGAGGTAGACCGTCTCAGCCATGTCCGTGAGCCTGCTCGGCACGTGCTCGGGCCAGATCACTCGCATAATTTGAATGTCCTTGGCCCGCGCTCGTCCGATCTCTTGGCGAGTCCAACGGCTATCAAAATAGCCCGGCGTGTCGAGCATCACCATCACGTCGGAGTCGACGAGCCGATGCCAGAGTACGTCTTGAAAGGGGTCCCCGGGACGGATGTCATGTGTATCAAGGAAGACATCGAAACCGCGGGCGCTCAGCAAATCGTGCAGCTGTAGCGCCGCCGCCCGGGACTCGACACGGCGGTAGCTGACGAAGACGCGCCGCTGGCGGCGGAGCAGCCCAACGCATTCGAGTAGCGCCGCGGCGAGCTCGGCCATCTCCGGATCGTCGGTGCGGCGCTTCAGCCCGTTCGCGGATTGCAGGAAGTCCGGGACGTGGCTGCTGAAATCGCAATCGGCAGCGACCGTCGGAATTACCGGCGCGCTCGCCCGCACGAGGTCGTGCGCCACGTCCTGATCTGCCGACGCGACTGCGCCGAAGAAGGTGGCGGCGAAGGCGGCACGCTTGTCGCGGCCTGTTATCGTTGCGCCATCATGGACAAGCACATCCGTGCCGAGTTCGAGCCCGAAATCCTCGACCATGCTGCGCAGCGTGTCGGTCAGCACCCCCCGCTCAGCATCGGTCGGGCTTCCGAGAATGGCAAGTTCGTACAGGCTCATTCCTACCTCAGCGGCCAGCCGCTACGGCCGCGGCTTCGATCCAGGTGGACATGTTATTGTAACCGTCGTTGTTCACCCAGTCATACGTATTGTAGAGGCTGCTGAACGGCACCTTCCGGCCGTTTTGCTCGACATGCCAGTAATCGAGCGGGTTCTGGCCCTGAACATCCGCTCCGAGCAGCGGATCCTTGATCCGGTGAATGTCAATGGCGAGGATGCCCTTGTTCAGCTTGTAGCTACGCTTGATCTCGTGCCGCACCCATTCGCGGTTGTAGGTTTCGGCTCCGAACAGTACGACCGTCACCGACGTGCCTTTGAGCTGGTCTTCGATCCACTTTTCGATGCCGCCTACCCGCTTCTTCGCCTCCTCGAAATCGGCGGCGTCGTAGAAGGGCTGCGCTTCGCCTTTAGCGCGAACGACCCAGGAGTTTCGCACCTGAACGATGCGCCGGACGTCGCGCGCATAGTGAAAGCTGAAGAATACCTTCCGAGCCATCGGTTACCTCCGTAAACGTCAGGCTTTATCGATCTGGCAGGATGATGTCAGCCGGTTATTGCCTAGGAATGGTCGCTTTGGTGGCGCAAGCCAACGCCCATCTGATAAGTCGTGCAGTGAGGTGACTAATTGGGATAGCAGCATCGACGAGTATGACGAGAGAGACATTCGATGACGTCCACACACTTGCGCGCGATCGACCTGCGTCCGCTTGCCACAAGTTCTTTCAAAACGATGTGTAACGCGATGTTTCCCACTCCTGCTGATCTGCCGGTGGTGGGCCTCGACACCGCTGCGGCGGGGGCGGCGGCTCGAATGGCCATTGCATCATGGCGCTGGGATGTGGCCGGCCCCGAGCAGTTCTCGATGAATGTGGCGGCCGCTGTGTGCGCGGCGGTCCAGCAAGGCCACTCCCATCTGCTGCTCGATCTTCTATCTATCAATCAGCGGAGTGGCACGCTCGCCCAGGATGTCCAGCTCTTCGGGCGCTACTATGGCACATTGCCGGTGATCGCTGCCTACGACGTTGCAGGCGAGGCGAACTGGCTGATGACGATGCGCCGCCCTTGGATTTTCTCGGAGGTTCGCGCGACGCATCAGAACGAGCATCCCATTACGTACGCATCCCACCAAGCCGACCAAGGCGGCGAGAGCTCCTTCGGGTATGCGCACATGCTCGATCGGGTGCTGCACACGAGCTACACCAGCACCTTGCTTCTCCTGCTCTTCGAGTACATCGGTATGACCGATCTAGCGGATCTGAAATACATCGTCCCGGGACATTTTGGGATTGCCGAGGCGTGCTATCGCTCCATGTCGCGCAACGATTACCTATTGACGCTCGCCATTTTGGGCCACGCTTTTAGCGACGACTTCAGGTTCAACGTGCTGAGCCATGACGCCGGTATGGATCTGCGACTTCCTAGCTTCGAAAGGTATCGTTTGACGCGGACCGACGGCTTCGATCGGGCTTACAAGTACTATGCAATCGTCTTGGATGGCGTTCGCGTCGCGACTTACTGGGGGCGCACGAAGCTCGATCGCATGACGATGGCTCCGACCTACGTTCGAAACCTAGAGCCTGAGCCGAACGCGGGAGGCCTGCTCCACGACATGCTCTTTCCAGAGGGAACCGCTGCCTACCGGGCTACCGCTGGCAAACTCAAGAATCTGCTCGCGATTCCGGATCAGCGGCGATCCGGCGATGTTCGAACAATTCACCTTGCCTCCTAATTGGTCTTAAGGTGCCAAGCCGTTTGGTCGACGGGATCGTGGCACGGCATCGATGGGCTCCATCGTGATTACGAGGCCACTGCCTGATTCCCGTTCAGTTCCGGGATTTCGGCAGCGGCACCAAGTCATACAGATGGGAAAGCGCTGCGGGGCCAGTTAGACTCTTCGATCGGTCCGCCCACTTCACGTAGGTCCCTTCGTCCAGCTCGCTCAGATGATTGAGGTCGACGTCGTAACGCACCTTGAGCTCCGCATCGTAGCTCTCGGTGGCTGCGGTCGTCTTGGTGCGCCTGTGTGCCTCAGGCAAACGCTTCTCGATCAGGCGGGTCATAGCGATTTCAGAGTAGATCCACGGGGATTCCGTCGTTTCGCCCTCGATGTATTCGCGCGAGGAGATCGACTGCGGCGTGTTGACGAATATGATGCATTCGCACCGGTCAATCATCCGGGACAGGGCGACCGAGAGCATCATGTGGACATGCGACGTCGAACGGTTCCGTTTCTCGTAGCTGTAGGTTCGCGACTCGTCGTTGTAGCAGAAGGCCTTGTCCAAGATTCGCAGCAGATCGTCCGAATAGCCCCAGACAGCCGAGTCCACGAACGACTTGAGGCCGAAACGGTTGTGGAGATGTCCGGAGAGACCCAGAGCGAGTTCGCTGTCCTTGTGCGCATGCGAGATGAATACCTGCGCGTCGAGTTCGGGGAACCATTCGGCCGTCATTTTTTTGGAGAGAAGGTCACCCGATTGATTGCGGAACTGACTCAGGCACCCATCGACCAGCCGCTTATTGTCCCGGTGGTGCGAGAGGCCGGCTTCCTTGAAATGCTTGAAGAAGCCGTCGTTGACAGAAAGTTTGAAACCACGAAACATACAAAGCCCTCGGGAAATGCCGGCGTCACGTTGCTGATCGCCGAACCGCTCCTGTCGCAGCAGACTGCTCGATCACGAGCTTAGGGTCCAGTTCGGAAGGCAGATTAAGTCCCGTCTTGGTTGCCTCGACCGGCAACCGCTATCAAATCAGACGCTTTAAATCAGCCAAGAAGGCCACCGAACATCGACTTGATCGCGTCGTCGGATGTTTCCGCCGCTTCATCATGCGACGTTCCAAAAAAGTCGTCGGATGTCTCGATTTCACGCGTTCCCTCGTTCATTTCGAGGTCGACAAGCCGTTCAGCGACCTGAGTGATTTCATATCCGACCTTGGCGCCGTGGCGTTCCTGCAACCGTTCCAGAACGTACTCGAGATTGCTCGCCGCGTTCACGCTATCGCAGTCGTAGATTTCGCCGGCCAGGCGCTCGTCCAAGTATCTCTGAAATAACTCGCCAGCATCGGGGAAATGATCGTTGAACTTTGAGCCGATCTCGGACCTGAGATCCATAATTGCAAGCCAATCCTCTGCGTAAGCATAACGGAATCCTTTTCGGACGGCACGAATAACCTCGCTCATGTCAGCTAAGGCTTGATCCGACCCCCAAGCAGATTTCAGGAGATGCTGAACCTCGTTCAGCTGGATAGCATTGTGTTCGATGTCGTGGGCGACTGAAGCGATCATTCGGTGAGAGACAGGCCCGATCTCCGGAATCGTCTCGCGAAGCTCGATGAGCCGGCTCGCTCGACTGGTTGGCGACATATCCACGTAATGGCCGGTGCGACCTTCCTTACTGTCGAACC
>CAJYHD010000595.1 GCA_913773715.1 uncultured Sphingobium sp. | reverse complement strand
CGCAAGCGCGCTACTGGTACACCAACATCAAGAAAACCTTCTGATTTGTGCGGGAGGTGTCGGCGCACCCTCCTGCCTTCAGGAACAGGGATTATCATGTCCGATCGTGATCCATCGAACAGCGCTCTCCACCGCCGCGAGATTCTGGCGGCAGGGTTGGCGGGCGTGGGACTTGCCGCGCTTCCTCGGCTGGCCGTGGCGCAGTCGGGCGCGCGGGCGCCCGATGCGCCGCGATCGGGCGGGACTTCGGTCGCTGCCCATCGCGTCGAAGTGCCGATGCCGCATGGCGGCGTTACTGCAGGGCATCCGCTCGCGGCCATGGCAGGCACACGGATCCTGATGCAGGGCGGGACGGCGGCGGACGCGGTCGTCGCAGCTATGGCGGTGATGAACGTGGTCGAACCATGGGCGTCGAGCGCGGGCGGTAACGGTTTTGCCACCTGCCTTGATCGCAGGAGCGGAGAGGTCCATTCCCTTGCCTTCACCGGCGGCGCGCCCCGGCTGCTCGACCCGGCAGGCGATGCGGAAGCGCTGGATCATGGGCCGAAGGCTCTGACGGTGCCGGGCGCGTTCGGCGGCTGGATCGCGCTGGCACGGCGCTTCGGCAAGCTGCCACTGTCGGTGCTGCTGGAACCCGCGATCGGCTATGCGCGCGATGGGCATCCGCTTGATGCGTCCATCGCCATGTTCATTACCCGGGCAAAAAAGACGCTGGCGCTTTACCCGACCAGTGCCGCCATCTTCCTGCCCGGCGGCAAGCCACCTGGGCCGCGATCCGTCTTTCGCAATCCTGATCTTGCGCGGACATTTCAGGCGCTGGCCGATGCGGAAACGAAAGCGCTGAAAGGCGGAGGGGATCGCGACCGCGCGCTTCAGGCGGCCTATGACTATTTCTACACCGGACCGATCGGGCTGGAATTTGCGCGCTTCTCCTCATCGACCGGCGGCTGGTTGCGGCTGGACGACCTCGCTGCCTACCAACCGCATTGGGACAAGCCGGTCACGACAAATTATCGCGGCCTCGACGTCTATTGCAGCCCTCTCACCTCCCGCACCGGCCTTGAAGTCTGCGAGCAGCTGAACCTTGTCGAAGGGTTCGATCTGGCATCTCTTCCGGCGGACGATCCGCGCCTGACGCATTTACTGATCGAGGCGATCAAGGTCGTTAAGGCAGACGTCTATAAATATGCCGCCGATCCGAAGTTCAGCAAGACACCGGTAGAGGCGCTGCTGTCGAAGCCCTATGCTGCGCAGCGCCGCAAGCTGATCGATCTTACACGGGCAGGCGTGTATCCCGAGGGTGGCACGCCCCCGTTGGCAGCATGGAAGATGCGCCAGTTAGCGGCGATCGGCGATGATCGCACGCGCGGCGGCGATACGACCAGCCTGTCCGCCGTCGATACGGATGGCAATGCGATCGCGGTCACGACGACGGTGGGCGGCGGATTCGGCACCTTCCTCGTCATGGGCGACACCGGCATCCTGTTCAACAACGGGCTGCGCCTGGGATCGACTGCTCCCTACCCTGGACACCCCAATATGCGCGCGCCGGGCAAGGTGCCGCTGCTGGGCAATGGCCCTACGATTGTGCTGGACAAGGGGCGGCTGAAGCTCGTCTTCGGTTCGCCGGGTGGCGAGACGATCGGGCAGACGCAGTTCCAGTTTCTGGTCAACGCCATCGATCGGCAGATGCCGATCCAGGCAGCGATCGAAGCGCCACGCTTTGCACTCGACGCCGATCCGAATTTTTACAAGCCGGGCGCTGCAATCACCGTGCAGGCCGAAAGCCGCTTTGCGCCCGCGGTGCTCGAGGGTCTGAAGGCCCTTGGTCACCGGGTCGAGCCAGTCGGACCTTATGCGATCGGCAGCGTACAGGGAATCATGGTCGATCCGTCCGGCGCACGGATGGCGGGCGCCGACCCGCGCCGCATGGGTTATGCGGTCGGATATTGAAAGAGCGACAATGAAAGCGACAGTGAGAGCAATACAGGGGAAGCAGGGCATGCGCATATCATTGACATCGACCATCGGCGCCTTGCTGCTGTGCGGCGCACCGGTCGCCCACGCCACGCCTGCCAATCTGCCCCCACCGGGCGGGGAGAAGCCTGTCAATTTCGATGTCCATGAAGGCACGTCGATGGCCGTGTCGGTATCCCCCGATGGCAAGTGGCTCGCGGTGGATCTACAGGGCAGCCTTTGGATCATCCCCGCGAAAGGCGGCAAGGCAGTGCGGATCACCGACTATTTCAACGACGCCCGCCAGCCCGTCTGGGCACCCGATGGCAAGTCGCTCGCTTACTTCGCTTATCGCGAGGGCGGCTATGATCTCTGGACGGTAAAGCCCGACGGCAGTGACGCCCGCAAGCTGACGCAGGGTGCCTATGACGATCGCGAACCGGCCTTCTCCCCCGATGGCAAGATGATTGCCTTCTCGTCCGACCGCAGCGGTAATTACGACATCTGGACATTAAATCTGGCGTCCGGCGCGATCGCGCAGGTCAGCAAGAATGAGCGAGAGGATCGGATGCCGACCTGGTCGCCCGACGGTGCGCTCATCGCCTATTCGGGGACGGATGGCGCGAAGACCGGACTGTTCGCGACGGCGCTGGCGACCGGGATCGAAGCGCCGCTGCGTGACGTAAAGGGCAAGGTCGATGCGCCTTCCTTCGGCCCCAAGGGCGAACTCGCCTATGTCGTGCAGGATGCGAATGGGAGCCGACTGGAGATCGACGGGACGGCGGTGAGCGGGTCGGAGAATGTCTTCCCCTTCCGCGTCTCTTGGGGGAAGAGCGGCTATTATTATGTGTCGGACGGCAAGCTGCGTCACCGAGCTGGCGCGAAGCTCACCACCGTTCCCTTCTCGGCAACACTCGAATATGTGAAGCCGCAATATACCCGCGCCCGCCGCGACTGGGACAGCGATGCGCCGCGCAAGGCGCTCGGCATCGTCCACCCCACGATTTCGCCGGACGGTAACCGCATCGCCTTCGTCGCGCTGGGCGACCTCTACATGATGCCGTCCAAGGGTGGCACGCCGGAAAATCTGACGAAGGACGGCGCGCTGGATGCCGATCCCGCCTGGTCGCCCGATGGCAAGCAACTTGCCTACACCTCCGACAAAGGCGGTGGCTTGCCGCAGCTCTGGATCCGTGATCTCGCGAGCGGAAAGGATCGCCGACTGACCAACATCGACACGCAGCCGCTCGGCGCGGCCTGGTCGCCGGACGGCACGCGCATCGCCTATATCGACGTCGATGGCCGTTGGGGCGTGGCGGGTGTGTGCATCATCGAAATCGCGACGGGCAAGATCACGCGGCTGCAAGGTTCGCTCGGCCAGCCGGGCAGCCCCAGTTGGTCGGCCGATGGCAAATATATCGCGATCAGCCTTTCCTACAAATATTCGAACAGCTTCCGCGAAGGTACCAACCAAGTTTACGTCATACCGGCGGACGGCAAGGGCGAGCCGTTCTGGCAAATCCCGGAAGCCAATATGTCGATGGACACGCGCGGCGGCGGCGGCCCGACCTGGTCGCCCGACGGCACCAAAATGGCGGCGATCTACGAAGGACTGCTGAAGGTCTGGCCAGTCGATCCCGATGGCAAGCCAATGGGACCGCCACGCAGCTACAGTTCCGAGATCGCCTATTTCCCGACATGGACTGCGGACTCGAAGACGATCCTCTATCAGTCCGCAGACAAGATGAAGACGGTCGATCTGGAAACCGGCGCGGCGACGGATGTGCCACTCGACCTGACCTACCGGCTCGCCAAGCCAAGCGGGCGGACGGTCATCCACGTCAGCAATCTGGTCGATGCCGTGCGCGACGAAACGCAGCATGACAAGGACATTGTGGTCGAGGGCAACCGTATCTTCGCGGTGCAGGATCATGACGCTGCGCTTCATGCGACGGGCAAGCTGATCGACGGCACGGGCCTTACCGCCATTCCGGGCCTGATTGAGCATCACAGCCATGTGCAGAAGGATTTCGGCGCGAACCAGCACAAGGCATGGCTCGCTTACGGCATCACCGCCGTCCGCGATCCGGGCGCGCAGGTCTATGACGGGCTGGAAGATCGTGAAGCGAGCGAGGCCGGCGTCCGCATCGGGCCGCGCATTTATACCGGTAGCTCATTGATGGAATGGCAGCGCGTCTATTACAAGATGGGCATCGCCGTCTCCAGCCCCGCACATCTGGAGCGCGAACTGGAGCGCATCCGTCTGCTCAAATATGACATGATGAAAAGCTATGTCCGGATGCCCGACCTCTACCAGCGACGCATCGTGGAGGCGGCCCACGCCATGGGTATTCCTGTGTCGGGTCACGAAATCTATCCCGCCACCTATAGTGGGGTCGATGCGACCGAGCATCTTGGCGCCACCAGCCGCCGCGGCTATTCGCCCAAGCAGGGACCGATGGGCATGGCTTATGAGGATGTGATCCAGTTGTTCGCGCGCAGTGGCCGCACGCTGACACCGACGATGTTCGGATCGCTGACAGGCTACCTTGAGAAACACCCCGATTATCGCGACGATCCGCGTGTGAACCTCTACCCGGTCTGGGCGCAAAAATCGGTACGTGAGCAGGATCCGATGGCGGCAATGCTGAGGCCACTGATGGCGGGCAGCCTCAATTCGCTGAAGGCGATGTATGATGCGGGCACGTTCGTGACGGCGGGCACCGATACGATCATCGCAACCAACCTCCACTCGGAAATCGCCTCCTATGTCGATGCGGGCCTGACCCCGTTTCAGGCGCTTCAGACCGCAACGGTCAATAGTGCGAAGGCGTTGCTGCTGGACGCGGGCACGCTGGAAGCTGGCAAGCTTGCCGACATCGTGCTGCTGAATGGCGATCCACGCGCCGATATCGCCAATACGTTTAAGGTGCGCAAAGTCATGGCGAACGGATATGTTTTTGAATTACACGATCTGATATCTCAATAGTCTGTGGACGCTAAGTTGTATGCCTGTTGGCAAACAACGACCCTTTGACGACACTCAGGCCAGAATTCCACTTACCCAGCTGCGGACGGTCCGGTCCTGCCGCCTAGCGGGCAATTTTTGCTGATCGTCGATTAGATGAAAACGGCTGTCTTCATTCAACAGGTTTCATGCCCAAGAGAGCGCTGAGCTCCCCGTTGTTTGCAACAACAATTTGACGCATGATAGCGTCGATTCTTATATCGGAGAGGAAGCGGATGCCCACAAGGATCGTGTTGCTTGGGGCGTTACTTGTCGCCACACCCGCGCTCGCGCAGCTCGCACCCGGCGTTCGAATGCCTCCCGAGATTGGCGCGGCTTATGGTAGGCTTGGAAAGGCCATGATGGCTCATGACGTTGCAGGAGTAAGAACCGTCTGGGCTGAAGATTTCGTCGTCAACTCCCCAAGCAACACGGTAATCGGACGTGAGGATGTGATTGGCGTCATGTAACAGGACTTCCTCGACTATCGCGACTTCCACAAGCACATCACCTTTGTCGGCGAGAAGCCAGAGGTGACCGTGGTTATGGGGTATGACACGATGATCTCAAAGAGGGGACCCAGCGCCAGCAAGCAGGTCATGCGGCCGTTCACCGACATCTGGGCAAAGCGGAGTGCGGGCTGGCAGCTGATCGCCCGTCAGGCAACAATTGCCACTGCGAACTAGGAGAAAGGCTGTCTGCCGTCGATCCTTCCGGGAAATTCAACAATCTACCTGCACATTCCACAAGCAGGTATTCGTTTAACGAACACGGTCTTCTGCCAGGCGTTGCATCAACCGGATTTGCGCTTGGTCCTGACCTTGGGAGCAGGCAATTCCTGAGATGTGGTACGAACGATCTCGGCAAGCCACTCACGGTCATCCCACTTTTCCGCGTCGATTAGGAGACAGGGCTTTGCACCGGGATATGGAGGGGCTTCTTCCGCACCGGCAGCGAATGCCCGCCCTCCAACCGTGGGCTTTATGAATAGGTGGTCGTCGCAGACCAGTGCGACCATTTTCCCATCGCAATAAATGCCGAATTCGCCAAACATCGCCATGGCTGAAACGGTGCCACCGCCTGCCATCTGCTCAACAAGGAATTCAACGGTTTTACGATCGGACGCCATAAGACGATATCGCCGGTCTTGATGAAAAGGTCGAGGGTCAATCGACCCTTTGTCGTCGCTTAACGCCCAAATTTCTCTCCCCAGCGGCGGAACGTCCGTTATTCCAGCAACGGCGTTTAAGGAAGGCCGTTCGGGAAGTCCGGTATCGCAGGTGAATGCGGGAAAGCCGCCACTGCGCATCCTAATGGAATAGTGGAACACCGGGTAGCAAAGCGCTAGCAGATATGCCATTTCTTGGGGGAGCTAAAAACCCATGCAAATGCTAGGGCACGCAGACCAGCTACAACCAGAGGTTTCTGTCAGGACGCTTAGGGTCAGGACCCATTGCTTTAGGATAGTGATTGTGATTCAGGCGACCGCAAAGGAGCTTGAATTTGAGTGACTTATTCTGGCTGACGGACGAGCAGATGGCTCGCTTGCAGCCCTATCTTCCAAAGAGTCATGGCAGTGCGCGCGTTGAAGATAGACGCGTTCTGAGCGGCATCATTTTCGTCAATCGCAATGGCTTGCGATGGCGTGACGCGCCGAAGGACTATGGGCCGCACAAGACGCTGTACAATCGTTGGAAGCGGTGGGGTGACAAGGGCGTCTTTCTTCGAATGATGGAAGGACTGGCAGCGCCCCAGGCATCCGAACGCAAGACGGTGATGATCGACGCGACTTATCTCCAGGCGCACCGCACGGCTTCCAGCCTGCGGGTAAAAAAGGGGATGCGGGCCGCCTGATTGACCGCACGAAAGGCGGCATGAACACCAAGCTTCATGCCGTGACGGATACCAATGGTCGACCGATCAGCTTCTTCATGACCGCAGGTCGGATTGCACGACGGGCCGATCCTTCGCAATCCGGAAGAAGGGTGTCCATCGGTGTGGCGTGACGTAGAGTGCCTGGATCTGGTCGGCGTCATAGGAAATGAGCTGCCTGAGGCCGCGAAGCATGTTTTCATCCGTCTGGTCGTCGAAACCCGCGACCCACGTGACCATCGAAAGGATGCCGTGGTGACGAAGTAGCCGGATCGCTTCGCGGTCACTGGCTGTCGCCCCGTCCTTTCTGATCAGCTTCAATGTGGCCTCGTCCGTATTCTCCACGCCCATCAGGAGCCGCGCAAAGCCGGCTTTTTTTGTAAAGGTGAAGAATGTCGGCGTCGCGGACAATATCGTCAGCCCGCGTTGATCCAACCAGCGTCACCGATATGTCTTCGGCGATCAGCGCTTCCAGAAAAGCCTTCCAGGGCTTCCTTCCAGCGCTGGGATTCTCGTCCGCGAAATTGAACACCTCCACACCATGATCACGATGGAGCCGCGCGATCTCTCGGGCAAGCAGAACAGGATCGCGGTGACGCCAAGCCGATCGACGATCCAGCGGGAGTAGTGCCGCTCGATCATTACAACTGACGTATCGTGCAGCGCGGCCACCAACCGTATGGGAAGCCCGACCCGTACCCCCCTGACGATTGAGCTGTGACGTAATGCGTAGGGAATGGTTGCAGCTGGCAATCCAATCTGTTTGATAATGGCATTCCAGTCCCGGGTCATTTCCGATGGCGTTTTCCAAACGCCGCGGTCGTAGCGCTCCTACTTCATCGCGGACACCTGCCGGACGAAGCAGCGTTCGAGAAGCGGCTCTGACGGCGCCGGTTTCCGACAACGGGTTTCAGAAGTTCGGCGATGTCCTCACCGATCGCCACGCGGATGTGACGCAATTCCTTCTTCTTGCCTTTGAACGACTGCGGGATCAGCAGTCGGCGTTCGGCCAGTAAGGCGTCGGCCACCGTCATCCGCCGAATTTGCGCAAACCGCGCTCCGGTGGCAGCGAGGATAGCGACGAGCCTGCCAAAATCCATGCCATAATCGATTGCCGCGCGCACGATGCGGGCGACTTCCGCGTCGGGCAGTATTTGATTGTCGCGCGCGCGTGATGCCATGACGGCTGGCGCTTCGAGGATCAGTCCAAACTTGATCGTCATGGGAAGATCGCGCGGTGGCGCCTTGCGATGCTCCGCATGGGCAGCGTTGAGTGCGGCCTTGAGCTCATTGAGGAGCCGCTGTGTGGTCGACGCCTTCGCCGACCGCAGCCGCTTCTGCCAGGCGCGCAGGTCCGCTTCGGCAAGGTCACGAAGCGTGATTCCCGAAAGCCGCTTGTCCTCGAGCACATGGGCTGTGAGCTTATAGTGCGCGTCTGACCGGACGATGCGCCCGGCCTGCGCGGCCTTACGGGCGTCGCGTCGCTCAATATAGGCAGCGACAGCCTTCTCGACCGTGATGCCGGGATCGAGCGCGGACTGAGGATCAGCCTTTTGAAGCTCAAGCCAGGCAACGGCCTTGGCAAACGCCTGCTTCCAGCTGAGGATGTCACGGTCATTGGCCGCGAGCACATCGTCTGGGATCCCGAGCGAGTGTGTGACGAAGGCGTTGGTCTGATCGTCGCGACGACGGCGGACGATCCAGGAGGTCTTTCGCTCACCTTTGTAGTAGCCCAGGTGAAAGCCTTCTGAAAGGCTCTTTCAGTAGGGTTTAGCGCGGGGGATCAAGCGTGCCCACGCTGTCTTATCTTGGATACGGAACTCGTTGACGACACGCGGCATGCGGGGGCCCTTTTCTCCAAACTTATCTTTTTCCCATAGCAGCATATCCTCGGACAGGCAAGGACGATCAATGATTAACTTACTGATTTTTAAGGTTTCCAAGAACGTCCCGAGGCATCTTTCGGGGTCTCTCTCACGGTTGAAACACGGGTTCGATTCCCGTAGGGGTCACCAGCCAATCCGATCCTTCCCTCGCATTCGCGGTCATTTATACAGAAGCGGCGTGTTGGCGCTGTCCTGCGTACATTGTGTAGCTCACGTAAACTATGATCACCGCTTGCGTGACCAGCACCGCGGGACAGACCTGATTGTTAATCGCAACAATGCAGTTCGGACTGACAATTTTTCAGATTATTTGAAGGTTTTTCTGGAACTCGATTTCTGGGGCTTTATTGTCGGCAATCTATCCAGCGCAGCAATCAGATCCGCAAATATATCGTCATCCTTGTTGACTGGATAATGACGCTGGAACTGGTCGCCCAGTTTGCGAAGATCGCTATCAGTCAGCAATCCGATCGATATTATCGGCTCATCCATCACAACTCTCCCGGTGCAGCCAACCGATGACGCGAGCAGAGGTGCCGACAATTCCACCTGCGTTATAAACTTCGCCACCGATGCGACATTTTCCGGCAAGCCAGCACGGCCGATCACACAACTGGAATGAAAAAACGTCGATAACACATCTAGGGTCGAGACTCGTTCAGAGCCAGAATGCGACGGCGGCAGCGAGGCTTACGGCTGACAGGAAGTTTCTTGCGAGCTTGTCGTAGCGGGTAGCGATGCGGTGGAAGTCCTTGAGG
>CAJYHD010000594.1 GCA_913773715.1 uncultured Sphingobium sp. | reverse complement strand
TAGGCATCTGGCTGCAACGAATCGCGCATCAGCCTATCGCTTTATGGTGGGCCGGTCACCAGACCGCCCTACATCGCGATGTCGCGCGCAGTATCGAATCGTGGCTGCGACAAGACCCGGACCGGTTCCCCGAAGCGATCCGCCGTCAATGGCGCTGGTACTTCGCGGCGCGGGCAGACACGCGGCCCGACCCGGACATGGTCCGCTACGACATCGAGGCGCGAAGCCGGCAGGAGGGATGGTCCGCCTCCCTGGTCCGAACTTATGTCGACCTTTTCAAGCCGCAGCTCACCGCGACCAAGGCTTATGGCGTCCGCCACCCCCTGTTTTGGGAAGAGCCGCCCGAAAAGCTCGTGCATCTCGATGTCGAGTATCCGCGCCCGCACGACGCGCTGGAGGTGCCCGACGCGTATCTCGCTGAGGCGATCTCGCGGTTGCGCGGGCATCTCGAACTGGGGGTCTCGCTCGAACGGGAGCTTGGCGGGGACGATTATGTTCATTTTGAACATACCCGCCCGGATGATGGCGGGCCGCCGCTCGGCATGGGCGAGTTCGGGATACGCGGGCCGATCGCCCTTTTCATGGAATGGGTGTCCCGGCTCAAGGTGCTGGACCCGGCGGCAGCACGCGCCGAATTCCAGCGATGGTCGGCGAATGACCCCTATGTCTTTGCTCGACTGCGCATCTGGGCTGCGGCCACAGGCATCGTCGATCCAGACGATGGCGCGTCGGTCCTGCTCGCCTTGTCGGACAAGCTCTTCTGGTCGACCCATCACCAGCGCGATCTGCTGTTTGCCATCCGTGACCTCTGGCCGAACCTGTCGGCCGCATCGTGTGCAGCCATCGAGCAGCGGCTCCTCACAACGACCTATCCGTGGAGCGACGAGGTCCGTGGCGGGTCGAGCAGGGCGGAAGCCCGCTACCGGTTGAGCCGCCTGCATTGGTTCGCCGCGCAAGGCGTGACGTTCGGGTTCGACGTCGAGGCCGAAATGGCAAAGCTACGCCCGCTCGATCCGGAATAGACGGCGGCCATTGGCGACCACACAGCGGACTCGCATGCTCCCGAAATCTATACGATCGAAACCGACACCACCCCCGACGCCATCCTCGAGGCGCCAATCGCCGAAATCCTTGCCGCTGCCCGGGAAGCGGGCGGTCGCGAAGATTTCTTCTCCCATGTCGAGCGGGCACCATTTCGCGGCCTGGCCGAAGCCCGGCCATTGCGAGCGCTGGCGGCGCTCGTGCATGCTGCAAAGGCGGGAGAAGCACCGCTCCCCGCCTGGTCGGGCTTCCTCTATGCCGAAGCGCGGCTCAAGGATTCGGTGCGCATGATTGCGCTGATCGCCGGCCGCTTGCAGCAGCTACCCCTGCCGCTGCTCAGCACAATCGTCTACCCGGTCTCGGATTGGATGCAGCGGATCGGCCACCGGCTGTATGGCGACGCAGCGGCCGTGCTGCCTGCGCAGTGGGCCCGCGTCGTCGAAGCGCTCGCAATTGTCAGTGACGAACGTCCACATCGCCCCGATCAAAGCTGGGCCGACGATGCGCTGAACGCACCCACCGGCCGGCTTGCGCGGCTCTTGCTCGACGATCCGGTGAAGCAGGATCGCGTCGTTGGCGGGGGCTTTCCCGAGACCTGGACCAATCGCGCCGATCAGCTGCTGGCGTTGCCCGGCGACCGCCGCCAGCACGCCCTGGTCATGCTCGGCGCACACTATAAATGGTTGTTCAACGTCGATCCCGCCTGGACTGAACGCGCGATTCTGCCCGCGATCGGCGACGACGGCTCAGACGGCGCCGCGGTCTGGGACGGTATATTCTGGACAGCGCGGCTCCCGTCACGCGACCTGTTCGCCCGCATCAAGACCGGTCTCATTGCGCGCGCGCGGCAGCCTTCCGCCCGCCGCAAGAACAACGAGGTCATCGCCGGCATGTTGCTGGGCGGCTGGGGCGGCGAAGCGGACGCCGCCGAACCCGAGCGACTATTGACCGATGTCGAACTGCGCGAGGTCCTGATCCATGCCGATGATGAACTGCGCGGCCAGCTCCTCTGGCATCTCGGTCACTGGTCGAACAATGTTCAGACCCGCTGGCCCGAGCGGCTAATCCCATTCCTTCGTACCGTCTGGCCCAAGCAGCGGGCACTGCGAAACCCCTCCGTTTCCGCGCGACTTGTCGACCTAGCGCTGGGGATCGGGGATCAGATGCCGGCCGTGGTTGAAGCCATCTTGCCGAGGCTGGTGCCGGCCCGGTCGACCTCGATGAACATGATGCTCTTCACCAGCGACGGCAGCCCGCACCCGGCCTATCGCTACCCGGCAGCGCTTCTCGATCTCTTATGGGCCGTGCTCGGCGACGACGCGCAGCAATGGCCCTACAAGATCGAGGACGTTCTCGCCCGCCTCGGTGAAGATCCAGTCGTTGGATCGGACCCGCGCCTTGCAGAACTCAGACGGCGGCGTCAGCGCTGATCTGCTGCACACAACGACCTCTCGAAGTCGGCACGTAGTGAGTCTGGGCATAAAGCCGTACCATGCGCGCGCCGCGGCTGGAATGGGTGGTATCAGCGTAAAAACCTAAGGTGCCGCAAGGACATAGGGCATAGCCATTGCAGGCATCGGCTCAAAA
>CAJYHD010000593.1 GCA_913773715.1 uncultured Sphingobium sp. | reverse complement strand
GCGGCCCGTCCGGTCCAGCAACTTGCGGATCGTCTCGATTGCCGCGAGACCTGTGTCGCGCGGATCCGCGCCGCGTGCCGTCCAGCCGATTACCTTGGCAAGTGAAGTCAGGCCCATTTCAGACGCGATGTCCGAGCGCGTAACGGTCAAGGCCGAGGCTGCATCGTTAACACCGCTGGAATTGCCGGCTGTAATGGAGAAGCCCTCAATCTCGGGGTGAATCACCTTCAGGTTTGCCATCCGTTCGGCGGAACTGTCGCGGCGGGGGTGCTCGTCGACTTCGAACCGAACCGTGGAGCCGTCCATTTGCAGCGCATCGACAGGGACAATCTCGTCCTTGAAGTGACCTGCGTCGATCGCTGCGATCGCCCGCTGGTGGGAGCGCAGCGCCCAGGCATCCATGTCCTCTCGCGTCAGCCCGGCCGCTTTGGCAGTATTCCAGCCGACCGTGATCGACATGTCTACATTGGGCGCGTCTTCCGTGGCCGGATGGGTCGGCGGCATCCAGAATTCCTGAAAATTCTCGGTCCCGGGAATGCGCCTGCGCATGATCGGTGCCGTCGACATCGACTGTACGCCTCCTGCGACGATGATCCTTTCCATTCCGCTCAGCACCTGCGCTGCCGCCAGGCCGACAGCGGTGAGACTGCCGGCGCAATGGCGGTTGATCGCCATACCGCCGGACTGAAAAATTCCTAGTTCGACAGCCGCATGCCGCGCGACAGCTCCGCCACCGTAAAGTGATTCGGCAAACATCACGTCATCCACGAGATCCGGCGCAATCCCGGCACGTTCGATAGCCGCCGCAAGCACAGTTGCGGCGAGCTGTTCAGCGCTGGTGTTGGCAAGCGCTCCCTTGCGGGCTGTCGCGACGGCGGTGCGCACTGCGCTTACGATGACCGGGGTTGGCATAAGTGGCCTCTCACTAAACAATAGGACATGACAGTTGTGTCAAATACCGATAAGACGCTTTCCATCACCTGTGCAAGCCATGAAGTAAGGCGCGATGACGGATAGGGGTTGGGCAATGCCAAAAGGCGCGATCAAGCCATTCGCCGGAATGGAGTTGGCCGCGCGCGCCACCTTTTGGTCCGATGAGAATTGAGGATTTCGGGAATTGACGTGGAAGCGATTCTCAACTTGCCAAGCTCCTGACGATCCCTGTCCCAGCGGGACGTCAAAATTTTTCAAGCTTGCCCGGCTGGTTCCCGTAACCGGCTTCCGGCACCTGTTTCTCGACAAACTGGCGTGACGACATGAATATTTCACTGGTCCTACAAATGGCAGCCGACACCTTTCCGGATCGGATCGCTCTTACCAATGGCTCTGACCAATACAGTTACGGCCGACTCTACGCCTCGGCGCAGGCGGCTGCTGCGCAAATTGCTGCAAGCGGGGCCGATTACGTAGGCTATCTGGGCGAAAGCAGTCCGGCAACCGTGATCGCCCTCTTCGGGGCCGCGCTGGCAGGGAAGCCGTTTGCACCGCTCAACTACCGCCTGACGATAGCTGAAACGAATCGATTGATCGAACGGCTCAAGCCCGTCTTCCTTATTGCCGATCAGGAAAAGCTGGCCACGATTACCGATGGTGCGACCCGCATGGTCCAATCTTCGACTGCCTTTCTCGCGAACGTTACGACGGACGAGCCACGCGACTGGGAAGCCCCGCAAGACGAAGAGGGGATCGCCGTGCAGCTCTTCACCAGCGGCACAACGGGCGAACCCAAGGCTGCCTTGCTACGCAATCAGAACATGCTGGGCTATATTCTGGGTACGGTAGAGTTCTGCTCGGCAGAAGAAGACGAAGCAACCCTCGTGTCCGTCCCGCCATATCACGTCGCCGGGATGTCGGCGGTTCTCAGCTCGATCTATGCGATGCGTCGGATCGTACAACTCCCCCAGTTCAGCCCGGCGGAATGGATTCAGCGCTGCGCCGAGCAGGGCGTGACGAGCGCCTTTGTTGTGCCGACGATGCTCACCCGCATTATCGCGCATATCGATGAGACCGGCCAGCCGCCGCAGTTCGGGGCTCTGCGCTCTCTCGCTTTCGGCGGCGGAAAAATGCCCTTGCCGGTCGTCCAGCGTGCGCTGGACCTCTTCCCGCATGTCGCGTTCACCAATGCTTACGGCCTTACCGAGACAAGTTCGACAATCGCACTGCTCGGCCCGGAGGATCACCGCACCGCACATGGTCACCCCGATCCGCTCGTCTCCCGTCGGCTCGATTCGGTCGGGAAGCCGCTGCCGACGGTCGAGGTCGAGATTCGCGACGAGGATGGGCGCGTCGTTGGCCCCAATGAGCTTGGCGAGGTCTTCGTCCGCGGGCCTCAGGTGTCCGGCGAGTACCAGGGACGCAAGCTTACCGACGAGGACGGCTGGTTCCCTACCCGCGATTCCGGTTTCCTCGATGACGAAGGATTTCTGTTTCTCGCCGGCCGCATCGATGATGTGATCGTGCGGGGCGGCGAGAACATTTCGCCCGGCGAGATCGAAGCGGTGTTGCGCGAAGTCGAGGGCGTAGCCGATGTCGCCGTGGTCGGGGTGCCATCGGTCGAATGGGGCGAGACCGCCGCTGCCGCGGTTGTTCGCACCGCTGGCTCGAACGTCGATCCTGACGCGTTGCGCGACCTAGTGCGACGGAAACTGCGCTCCTCGCGCGTTCCGGAGCATTTGCAATTCGTCGACGCTCTCCCTTACAACGAAATGGGCAAATTGCTGCGACGCAATGTCAAGGCGCTATTCCCGGCCTGACGGAAGAGAGAGTGACCCAACAATGGCCACCTCCCCCTTCTAGACCAGCATTCATGTGCCGTGCCGTGCTTCGGTAATAAGGATCTCCGCCAGGGAAAACGGACAGGTATTCATCCCCTGGTGGCCCGAATCGAGGTACCGGATGCGTTCAGCATGCAACCGTTCAGCGAAACAGCGCTGCCATGGCACGGGGAGAATGCGGTCAGCCAACGCAATCACATAGGTCGCCGGGATTGAGCGGGCGGCGCCATATTCCCACTGCGCCCAGCTATCGCCGCAGGCTGCGGGCCAGTTGTCCTGAAACAGCCGAGCCAGGAAGCGGTCGGAGGTTTCGGGGTCCATGTCATTGCAGAATGCTGCCCGGAACAGCTCGGTCGGCGTGGTCGAGGCCGGATCCACCGGCCAGCCCACCGCCGCCTCGTCGTCCCCTTGCCGTCGGTTCCCCATCATTTGGCCGATGGTCTGCCCTTGTGCCGGAGCAGCGCAAGTGAAATAGACCGCCCGGGCAAAGCGGCTGGGCGCAGCGACGATCATACCGGGCAGCAGGGTCCCCGCCATCGAGTGACCGACCAGCAGGGAATCCTGAACATGCATCGCCTCGAGTTCGGCGATCAACTCGGCAATCACCTCCGGCGTGCTCAGCCCAGAGGTGTCGCGCTCGCGTTTTGCCCCGCATCCTGGAACGTCGAGCGCGATCACGCGACCGACTTCGTCCGACGCAACGAGCCGGATCGCGGCAACCATCTCGTCCCAGATCCAACTCCCTTGGCCGCCGCCATGAACAAGCACGATGTCTCTAGACATGATGACAAGACCTTCCCTGCGTCTGGACGATCCGGCAGGCGCTTACTTGCCGCAGCGTTCGGCCAGAATCATGGCCGAGGCCTTTTCCGCAATCATGATAACGGCGCCATTGGTGTTCCCAGACACGATGCGCGGCATGACCGAAGCATCGGCCACCCTAAGGCGCCCCACCCCATGCACCTTGAGGCGAGGCGATACTACCGCCCCCTCGCCGCCCATGCGACACGTGCCGACGTAATGATAGATCGAGCCACCGGTTTCGCGCGCATGGTCGAGGATTTCGTCATCGCTCATCAAATCGAACGGGGGACGGGTGGGTTGCACGATGACGTCGGCGATGGCTGGCTGGGCGAGGATGCGGCGGGCCAGCCGGACACCGGCAATGGTCGTCTGCTGGTCATAGGAATCGGACAGGTAATTGGTTGTTATTGCGGGATGTTCCTGCGGATGTGCTGATCGTATCCTGACATGGCCCAAGGACCTTGGACGAGCAGGATGCCCGCCGATGGTAACGCCTGGTTCACGGTCAAGAATCGTGTGTCCGGCTTCCGCGGTTCGCACCACGTCAGTGCTCGCCGGGCTGCTGAAGAACTGATAGTCAGCCATGTCGAGCGCCGGGCTGCTGCGTGCGATTGCTGTCAAGTGTGCTGCCGCGCTGGACAACAACCCCTGTCGCCTCAATCCATACTGCAGCACAGAGCTGACCAGTCCAAGGCCTCGCGAACGGGCGTTAAGGCTCGGCGATCCCGGCTTGAGCGTGGCCCGAAGCTGGACGATGTAGTGGTCTTGCAGGTTCTCGCCGACGTCGGGCGAGGCGTGAACGACCGGAACGCCCCGTTCGCGAAGCAGGTCGGGATTGCCGATCCCCGACAGTTGCAGCAATTGCGGGCTGTTGAAGGCTCCTGCCGCAAGTATGACTTCGGCTCGTGCACGGATAAAGCCAACGATGCCGTCCTGCTCCACCTCGACACCGGTGGCCTCGCGATCTTCTATCCGGACCCGGCGGGTGAGCACATTTGTCATGATGCGCAAGTTCGGTCGGTGCCGCACGGGATGCAGATAAGCGACAGCGCCCGATTGCCGGCGGCCATTCTTGATCGCGCCCTGAACGTAGGCGACACCCTCGTGATCGCCCGTGCTGAGGTCCTCCGTGGGGGGAATTCCCGCTTCGATGAATGCCTTGCGCAGGCGCTCCGTCATCGGATGATGAAACTTCTGCTCACCGACCGCAAGCGGCCCGTCACCCCCGCGCCACTCGTTCGCACCTTTGGCGTACCGCTCCGACGCGCGGAAGTACGGCAGCACATCGCCCCACGACCATCCGTCGCAGCCAAGCTGGCGCCAGTGCTCATAATCCTGCGGCAGGCCTCGCACGTAGATCATTCCGTTAATCGCTGATGATCCGCCCAACACCTTACCGCGTGACAGGAAAAACTGCCGGTTGGCAGCGTAAGGATCCGGCTCGCTCCGGTAACTCCAATTGAGCGAAGGATCGTTCGAGATTCGGCTGAACCCGGCGGGGATGCCAATCATCAGGCGAGCTTTGAGATTGCGCGGCGCCGACAGGAGCCGGTCATCGCCGCCGGCTTCGAGGAGTATGACGCGCACGCTCGGGTCGGCACTCAACCGATTGGCCAGAACGCAGCCTGCCGATCCAGCGCCAATGATGACATAGTCGGCCTCAAGCGTCTCATTCAAGCGTGTGCTCACCGGCGCCTCTCCCCTGCTTGCCACCCCTGTCATTCCAGTGTATTGACGATAGTGTCAAGCAACTTCCGGTCTGATTTTGGCGGTGCAGCACGCGACAGATCTATGTCGCTGACCTTGAAGGTCTCAAGCCCGTACGGCGAAAATCCGCTCGGGGCGCATGTTTCAACGAGGAGAGTAAGATGCCCGATTTTGACCTCGTAATCCGCGGTGGCAGCGTGGTCGACGGGCGCGGTGGAGAACCGTTCGTCGCCGACGTGGCAATTGCCAACGGAGTGATCGCCGAAGTGGGCCAGGTGACTGGCAGTGGTCGGGAAGAGATCGACGCCCGCGGCGCCTTCGTGACCCCCGGTTTCGTTGATGTTCACACGCACTACGATGGCCAGATTACATGGGAAAATACCCTGTCTCCGTCATCCAACCACGGTGTCACAACAGTCGTGATGGGCAACTGCGGAGTCGGCTTTGCGCCCGCCCGCAGCACGGATCATGAACTGGTGATCAAGCTGATGGAGGGCGTCGAGGACGTTCCCGAGGTCGTCATGGCGGAAGGCGTGCCGTGGGACTGGGAAACTTTCCCGGAGTATCTCGATGCGCTGGATAAGCGTCGCGCAGACATCGATTTCGCAACCCAGATTCCGCACAGCCCTCTTCGCGTCTTCGTGATGGGTGAGCGCGGCGCAAACATCGAACCGGCAACCGACGAAGATCTGGCAAGGATGCGCGCGCTGGTGACCGAGGCCATTCGCGCCGGGGCACTGGGTGTGTCCACTTCGCGCAACCTGTTCCACCGATTCCGCAGCGGCCAACTCGCTCCATCGGTCGGCGTTCATGAACGTGAGTTGCTTGAACTTTCTCGCGGATTGACCGATGCCGGTGCCGGTGTTTTCCAGATGATCCCGTACCTGCACGGTGATCCCGCGGACGAAGTCGCCATGTTCCGCGACATCGCTGAGGCTTCGGGGC
>CAJYHD010000592.1 GCA_913773715.1 uncultured Sphingobium sp. | reverse complement strand
AGTTCGCGCGGTGGGACAGCTTCTCGCGCTTCGCGCGGCACGTCCGGTTCACTGGCCGCTACGTCTGGGGCGACGAGGAAAGGGCCTTTTTGGAGACGGTGCTCGCCACGATCCACGACCGGGACGTGCACTTCAAGAAGGGGCGGACCTTCTACCGCGCGCAGCTCGGCGTCGATTTTCTCGACCAGAAGGACGAGGACGGCAACTGGACGGGCGAGGAGACTGTCGGATTCGGAGCCAAGCGGATGAAGCCCCTCACGGATCGCGCCCGTGAGGGACGAGCGAACCCTACCGGCATACCTGCGCTCTACGTGGGCACCACCGTCGAGACGGCGATATCGGAGGTGAGGCCCTGGATCGGCGCAGACGTCTCGCTTGCCTGGTGCCGGCTGCTGAGGCCTATTCGGGCGCTCGACCTCACGAAGGGCCACGGCAGGACCTCGTTCGCCGGACCAGTGTTCCGGCATGTTATGGGCGGACCGGATCTGACGGCGGCAGAAAAGGAGGAGGCGGTCTGGATCGACATCGACAACGCCTTTTCGGAACCAGTCACGTCGACCGACGACCGCGCCGACTATGCGCCGACCCAGATACTGGCCGAGCTGTTCCGTAGCGCGGGATACGACGCGATCGGCTACAAGAGTCACTTCGGCGACGACGGAGAAAAGCGCGGATTTAACATAGCAATCTTCGATCCCGACGCCGTCGAGATCGTCGCCTGCGCGCCTTACCGAGTGGAGTCCATCAAGGTCGAGGCCAAGCAGAACGGAAACGCTTGGTCCAAGGCGCGCGACTAGGTGGCCGCGTACCGGCGAGAAACACCGTGGCGCTAACGCCATCGGCGATTTCGGAGATCATTGCGACGTCGAGCTGCCCAGTGATCCGCTTACAGCCGTGTTTCCGTTGGAGATCGGCCGCGTCGGGCGTCTCTCGTGGCGCTGGGATAGCTACCTGTTCTGCTCGCGCCGGGAGAGCTCGGCCAGCCTCGTATCATCTCGGACGACTTCTTGCGCTTTGAGCGCGTCGAGCGTTCGACGTGTCTCGTATGGCCAGAGCCATGCATCTTCGGGAAGGACCTTCCACAAGAGGTTGAGCAGCTCGCGCGGATGCTGGAAGGCGATCCCTTCTTCAAGGTCGATAAAGTGGCTCATCCGCACAGACGATCCCGCGACCGCATCAAGAAGTGGGAGAATCACATTGACGATTTCGACGAACCTATCTGGCATGGCCAATGCCATGTCGACCAGCCGGCCGGAAGTCTGCGGCGTCCGGACCGACCTCTGCCGTGGCCACACGCGTTCGAGGAAGGGAAGGATCCGGTCGCCCCATTTCGAGCCGGGCTCGTTCGACCACCGCTGAAGATACCACAGCATCTGGGTCCGCAGTTCGTCGTCGCCGTGAATCAGCACCTCGCGCAGTTCCACATCAGGGATGAGCGCGTCCTCTTCGGCGGGGTCGTCGCTGCCGGCCCAGCCTGCGAGCAGCATTCCGGCGAGCTTGTTGGCGTGGTCCCGGCGCTTTGAACCCGATCTCGCCAGCGCGATGAAGGCAGGCTTGAGGCGAGTGTAGAGCGGGAGCTGCGGCGTCCGAGCCGCCCAGAAATACCCTCCCCAGAAGGCTTGGGCGTCGGCATCGTCTCCGTCAGCGACGGCCAGCAATCGGCTTTCGGTCCAGTCCGGGTCGATGAAGTAGAGCCAGTTTGAGTGCGGCGCCGTCATGGCGATCGCGTGCCGACGTGCGTCGCCGGGTAGCGCAAGGAGCTGATCGAGCCGGGCTCTCCACTCGGTGGGCAGCCCCTTGTCTGGATTGAAGTCTTCCTTCGACGCATCCTTGAAGAGGGCGTCGACCATGCGGCCGGCTGGCTGGTTGAGACCGTCATCGACCCATCCGGCGTCCGCCCGTTTGAACCGGTCCTTCGGCGGGTGGGCCGCCAACGCCGCTACGAGCAAGTCCCACACTGCCTGGAACACGTCGGGAAGGTTGGTCAGCAGCCAGGTGGCGCGGTCGCGGATCCACTCGCTGATGGGATGCCGCAGCTCCGCGACCTTCTCGGTCCCGAGCTTGACGAGCCGCGACGCGATGGCAGTCAGCAAGCGTTGATTGGGTTCGCCCTTGGCGGTTTCATGAAGGAGAGCGGCCCATTCCCGCGTCGGAAACTCATCTTTGCGTGCGGCGTCGGTCAGCACCGCCAGCGCGAATGCGGGACGACTTTCGGCGAGCCCGGAAAAAGGCTGGTGGTTGGTGAAGGTCTCGAAGTCGCGGCCCGAGGCTTCGCGCACGGCGGCTAGCACCTCTCCGACTGGGAGCCCCTCAAGTGGAGTCGGGTCGGTATCAATAGAAATTCTGCGGACCTTGCCTACATTAGGCTGCGCTGTGCGATCTGCGAACCTACTCTCCCATTCGGGATTGTCCTTGCGCAAATTAGTCATCTCGGCTTCCAAGTCGAAGCGGAATTTCACCCCTTGAGCGCTCAGCCATTGGAGGCGGTTAAGCCGGTAGTATGCCTTGATCCTGGCATGATCGTCGCGGGACTCCCACCAGGGGAATGAGCCTGTCAGCAAACGGAGCTCGAGGTCCTGCCGACTCTTTGAGTCCAATT
Source organism: uncultured Sphingobium sp. (assembly GCA_913773715.1). Next base: position 2,313 of record CAJYHD010000592.1, on the reverse strand, counting down.
CCGTCCATCTGTCGCGCAATGCATACAACAGGTCCCGTTCCTGCTGATCGGCCCAGAACGACTCGTCGTCGAGGGACAGAAACACCTCGGCGGCCTCGTCCGGATCGAGGATTGCGGGCTGGCCCGCCGCCCAGATACGGAGGCGATCGAAGACCGGGTTCGAACCGGACGGCCATCGGCGGAACTCCTCCATCGCCGCTGCGCGGTCGGCTTCCGCTAGGCGGACCAACATGTTCACGAATGTGGCGAGGAGGCCGGTTAGTTGAAAACCGTCCTCGTCAGGCTGTTCTCCGTCGTCCGCCCGTGTGGTGTCGAAGTATATCCGGTCATGTCCTCCAATCTCCCTTTCGAGGACGATGGCGTGCTCGATCTGGGCTCTTAGAAGCTGGAGCGCATAGCCGAGATGCTCTGGTGGAATGACGAGCGGTTGGTGCGGTCGCGGATACTTGACGTCCGGCCGAAGGACTTTCTCGATCGTCTTCTCCTCCTTGCCCGGAGGCAGTCGCGTGAGGATCGGCGGCTCGACGGTCAGCAGCGGACGATACATGTCGATCGCCGACCTGACCGTTGCCGTCGACCAGCCCGACTGGGCGACCACCGCCTCGATCTCGTAGCGCTGGCGATTGGGGTCTGGCGGGTCGGTCCGCCACGCACCGATTAGCAGGCGCCATGCGTCTCGGATTGTCGCCAGAAAGCGATCCTGTTCCTGGCGCAGAGCCCATTCGAGTTGCGATACGACGTCCGGATGCAGACTGTGCTGGTGCGCCGCCCACCAGACTGCAGCCGGCTGGTGGGCAACGCGGACCAGATACGATCCCAAATGCCACAGGCGGGTCGACAGCTTCGACGGCCGGCCGGCATCTGGATCCCGCAGCCGACCCGTCGCGTCCGGCGCCAGCCGCTCGTGATCGGCTTCCGTGGGGGCAAGCAGATCCCAAGCGTCCGCCGGAACCTGGCGGCTGGAGAACCGGTCGTCGGGATCGGTCGGCATTGGTGGTCGATCTGAGTCGAGACCTAATGAATCGAACGGATCGACGCGCTCGCTTCCCTCCACGTGGGGGTCGCGCGGGCCGGGAGGCGCGTAGCGCCTTTTTGGATCAAAGACGCAGAGCCATTCCGCCGGAAGAGGCATTCCTTTATCTGCCAGCCGCCGGGCACCATCGCGCGTCGCCGCGAGGTGGGCTACGATCCCCCGCTCGTGGGGCTGGAGGGCGCTCGGACCGGCAGCCGCCATAGCGATGACGCCCTCGTGCCAAGCGTCCACGTCGCGCGCTCGGCCTGCCCATGCCCGCAAGGTCTCCCAGAGCGCGAAGTGGCCGTTAGCGCTGTCGTATGGAATGGGCCGCACCCCCTTGTGCTTCCATTGCGCGGCGGCTTGGTCGACGCTGCCTGACTGAAAGGCGTAGAGGGCGTTCGGCCTGTCTTCCTCCCGGCTTAGCGCCTCAAGAAGATACTGGACCGGCGGATCGTCAGCCGAATACCCGACGAACACGATCTTGAAGCGCTGCAGCAGCGTCTGGATATAGCGGGTTGCCCAGCCATCCGCGAGATACGCCCGACCGAAGTCGGCGCTCGAAAGAACGAACTCGTCGTCGCATGCGCGGTTATACTTGGCATCAACGCGGCCATGGATGTGGATGACGCCCCTGAAGTCCGCCGGGCGCCGAGGATCGGGCAGATGCGGCGGATTGAACGAGCCGATCCCGGAGTCGCAATCCTCGAACAGCCGGTCGAAGTTGGTGGTGATCAGCCTGACTACGCCCGCCGGATCGCGTGACAGGTCGAGCAGGGTACGATGGGCGCCGAGCCCATACCCCTGAGGAGGGACCAGCGCCTTGGCCACAGCCTGGCGCACCTCTTCGGGGTAGAACTCCTGCTCTAGCAGACCGAAGATCCGGTCGGTGGCGACGACGCCGGTCAGGCCGGTCGCCTTCTCGAAGTCCTGGCTCGCCGAGAACAGTCGTCTGGCCGGGCTGTCGAGGGCGGAGCCCAGAGAAGAGAGCACCCGGCCAGCGAGGCTGGGAAAATTCGGCAGGTGTGCCTCAGCTTGTGAGACGCCCGCTCCGCAGAAGAACAGGACCTGTCCAGCGTCACGCGCGGTCAGCAGTTCGTCGGGTAGTTCCGGACCGTCGGCGATAAACCTCATCGCAGCATACTAGGCGTCGAACGCGTGGCGCGGGAAGTCCGGCGTTTTGAAATTTCGACTTCGGTGATGCCGATACGGACTATTGTGAGCAGGCCATTAGCTCTTGCTAAACGATGTCGGCATTCGCGTTAGGTCACCGGACAAACGCTGACCGTAAAAGGCTCACG